>NZ_JBHYUG010000046.1:0-65887 GCF_042749375.1 Streptomyces sp. NPDC059477
CCGACCTGGCAGGGCGGATCGACTGGGGCATGGTCGGCGTCGACTCGACGTCCTGCCGGGCCCATCAGCACGCGGCCGGCGCCCGCAGAGCCCGTCCGCGGATCCCGAAAAAAGGACGACGCCCCGGCACCACCGCCCCGACGAGGGACTCGGACGGTCCCGGGGCGGCCTGACCTGCAAGATCCACCTCGCCGGCGAAGGCGGCTGCCGCCCCATGGCCGTCCTGCTCACGCCGGGTCAGTGGGGCGATGCCCCGCAGATGGTCGAGGTCCTGGACCGGATACGGGTTCCCCGGCCGCTGGGCGGACGGCCCCGCACACGGCCGGACCACGTCAGTGGCGACAAGGCTTACAGTTCACGCCGAAACCGCCGCTACCTGCGAAGACGCCACATCAAGCACACAATCCCCGAGCCGAAGGACCAGCGGGCCAACCGCCGACGCAGAGGCAGCAGCGGCGGCAGACCCGCCGGCTTCGACCGCGACCGCTACCGGCGCCGCAACGAGGTCGAGCGGACCATCAACCGGCTCAAGAACCCCCGCGCGGTCGCCACCCGCTACGACAAGCGGGCCTACGTCTTCCACGGCACCGTCACCGCCGCAGCGATCCGACTCTGGCTCCGCCAGTGATCCGCCGGACAGGACCTAGGGCGTGTGAGCGGTGGCCGCGCATCCACCTTCCTGGGCGGCCATGACCTCTCCCCCATATGGAAGCGTTCATACCCAGGGAAATCGCCATCCCGGACGACACCGACTCCCCTACTCGCCAACCGCTTCGCGAGCGCCCGGAGCGAGGTCACCACAATCGCCGGATGCGCCTTCGGGCTCGGCCGGAAGTCCTCCTCGACGCCCAGATGCACCTCCAGCCCACCACCCCGGAACCAGCACCCGCCCCGAGCCGCCAGCACCGGAGGCTTCTCCACCTCGGCCATCCAAAGGGCACGGCGCCGTGCTTGACCGCTGTCGTCCAATCGAGGCGTTCGACAGCGAACCTGGTCGTCTGAGGTGTCGACGCGGCACCTGCCCCAGAGTCAGCGCCTGTCACACGTCGCCCACGGGGCCAGGGCTGAGCCAGGCCGTCTCTTTCGGATCTTGCATGATGATCGGCATGAACACGGAAGCCTGCGACCCGGCCGAGTTGGCCACGCTCCGCGAGATCTTCGCACCCCGTCCCGAGGCGGCGCCGCCGGCCGGCTGGGAGGCGGTGCGGTCCTTCGAGTCGGGGCACGGCATCGTGCTGCCGGAGCCGTACCGCACATTCGTGGCGGAGGTCTGCGACGGCCTGCGGGCCGGGCCGCCCTACTACGGTCTGCTGCCCTTCGCGCAAACACCCTCGGACTGGGGCTCCGACCGCCCCGAGCGCCTGCTCACCGAACCGTTCCCCCTCACGACGACGTGGATGTGGGAGAACGACGAGGAGGAGGAGAAAGCGCTGTCGGAGCAGGAGTTCGAGGCCCGGATGGACGCCGCGTTCGACCACGGCTCCCTGTTGCTGGGAACCGATGGCTGCGGCATGTACTGGCATCTGATCGTCACCGGCCCGCAGCGCGGTCACGTCTGGCTGATCGACGAATACGGCGCGATGCCCTTCGGTACCTCGCCGAGCACCTCCCCGATGCCGGGCACCCCTGGTTTCACCGGATGGGTGACCCACTGGGCCCAGGGCCGCTCCTGGTTCGCCGGTGCTCCGGGAGGTGATCCGGAAGAAGCGGCCTAGCCCCACTCCCTGGTCGAACGGACTGGCTCGGATGGCAAAGGACAGCGCCGTCCAAGGGCGGTGACGACTCGCCGCGTCTCCGGCCGACCTTTCAACGCGAGGCCGGCGTTCGCGCCGGAACGCGACCTGCCTCGGGCGGATCGACGGCCGCGCGGTGATCCTTCCGCACGACCGGCTTCCCCGCTCTGCCACCTCTCCCGCACACGAGCGAGCGGATCCGGCCGACGGGATCCGCGATTGTAGGATGACCTAATGCGCTGGACCAAGGACGATGTCATCGACGCCGCGTTCACCCTGCTGGAGCGGGACGGGCTCGAAGGGCTGACGCTTCGGGGGGTGGCCCGGGAGCTGGGGGCCCATCTCAATTCGGTCAGCTGGTACGTGAAGACCAAGCGCAGCCTGATCGAGACGATGGCGGACACGGTGGTGGGCTCGGTCCGCACCGACGACCTGCCCGCCGCCCCCGTGGAGCGGGTCCGGGTCGTCGTCGGCCGGTACCGCGCGGCGATGCTCGCCCACCGGGACGGCGGCCGGCTGGTCGCGGGGACGTTCGCCGGGACCGGCCGGACCCTGCGGGTCGCCGAGGTGGTCGTGGCCGGCCTGCTGGAGGCGGGCTACTCGGAGGAGGACGCGGCCCGGCTGTGCTGGGCGCTCGTCTACTTCACCCTCGGCCTCACCCAGGAGCAGCAGACCAGCCCGCCGGACACGCGGGCCCAGGCCGGTTATCTCAGTGCCGAGGAGGGTTTCCCGGCGCTGGCGAAGGTCGGGGCCCGGCTGATGACCCAGGACTCCTTCGACGCCCGTTTCGACTACGGCCTGGCCCGGCTCCTGGACCTCGGCTGAGACCAGCCCCGGACCTCGGCGGAGACCTGCCCAGGACCTCGGCCGAGACCAGCCCGCGGGGTCACCCGGTGTCCCCGTCCGTGTCCCCGCCGGGGGTTCCCCGGCCAACGCGCCTGCCAGTGAGCCCTCCTCACTCCTAAGCACCCATTCATTCAACTCGCCCCCCATGCGCCACAGTTGCCCCGGATGAGGTCAACGGCAGGGCAATTCCGGTACCAAGTCTCTCCCCGGCCCCCGATGCCGACCGGTGACAATGTGTACTGTGCTGCGAGCATCACGTCACCGGGGTTGTGGATCGTCCCAACCCCCGGCCCGCTCCTGCCCGTTGTTCGCGCCGACCTCCCTGGAACGCCCTCGATGATCGAACTACCGGAGCTTGCCGTCGGCTCTCTCGCCGCCGGCACCCTGTCCGCCCTGGCCCTCGGCGGCGGCCTGCTGCGGTCCCGGAAGAGACAGGCCCGCCAGCGGGCAGAGATCGCCGCCCTGCACGGCCGGCTCGACGACACCATGGCCTCCTTCATCGCCGAACTGGAGCAACTGGCGGACCACCGGATGCCGTCCGCCGCCCGCCAGCTCACCCACCCCCATATCGCCGTGCCGGGCCCGCGCCGGCCGCAGACCGCCGGCACCCCCCTCGGTATCGCCCTGGAGGACGTCCTCAACGGGCTGCGCGTCGAGTTGCAGGCCCAGCGCACCCGGATCGACGCCGCCGCGCAGGCCGGGATGCGCGGCGCCACCCGGGAGATCCAGGCCGCCCTCTACCGTCTCCAGGACGCGCTGCGCGGACTCCAGCAGCGCTACGACGACCCCGAACTGACCCAGACCCTGTTCGCGCTCGACCACGAGAACGAGCAGTCGCTGCGCCGGGCGCAGGTGGCCGCGGTGGTGTGCGGGGCGTGGGTGGGGCTGGCGCGCGAGGAATCGCATGTGGTGGACGCGGTCACCGGCGGCCAGTCCCGGCTCGCGGGCTACCACCGGGTGCGGGTGCACAACCATCTGGAGGCGGGCACGGCCCTGGTGTCGCACGCCGTGGAGCCGGTCGCCATCATCGTCGCGGAGCTGCTCGACAACGCGCTGCGGCACTCGGCTCCCGACACCGAGGTGACGGTCAATCTGGAGCATGTCCACCACGGGGCCTGTGTCACCGTGGACGACGCCGGGCTCGGTATGACCCAGGACGAGCGCGGTCGCGCCCAGCGGCTGGTGGCCGGTTCCGACCCGATCCTGCTGACCGACCTCGGTGATCCGCCGCGGATGGGGCTCGCCGCGATCGGCCAGCTGACCCGGCAGTTCGACCTGGGCGTCGATCTGTCGTCCCCCTCTCCGTACGGCGGGGTGCGGGCGGTGCTGCGGGTGGACAGTCATCTGCTGACCCGGATCGACCCGGATGTGAAGCCTCCGGCGGCCAGTGCCCCGCGCTCCACCCGCGTCGGCGGCGACCGGCCGCCGGCCGAGACCCGCGACCCGGACGCCGAGCCGCTCGCCGGGCCCGTTGAGCCGGTCACCGCGCACGGCTACGGCGCTGACCTTGACGAGGAGGCGACCGCGCCCCTGAGCGGGCCCGAGCCGGAGGGACTGCCCCGGCGCAGGCGCCGTACCCGGGCCGAGATCCCCGCTCAGGGCCCACCGGTACGGGAGCCGGTCACGCCGATACGTCCGGCGCCCCGCCCGGAGGACGCAGCCGCCGCACTCGGCGCGCTCCAGTCGGGTACCGCGGCGGCGCGCTCCTCGGCCCACGGCGAACCGGCGGCCGTATCGGACGAATCAGCCGGGCAGGACACCGAAATCACCGACCATGAAGAGGGAGCGGCCCGATGATCAGCCGCGACGCCGCAGACACCGCGTGGGTGCTGGATCCGATCCTGGAAGTGCCGCATGTGGTGGCGGCCGTACTGCTCACCCGAGACGGGCTGGTGACGGGGTACACGGACGTGCTGTCCCGCCCGTCCGCCGACCGGGTGGCCGCCATCATCAGTACCGTCCAGGGGGCGTGCCGGACCGCCGCGGCGGCCTTCGCCGACCGGGACCGGGCGGAGGTGCGGCAGATCGTGATCGAGTCGGAGCACGGCTATGTGCTGATCGTGCCGACCGACCACGGCACGGTCGTCGCCGGGTACGGGGACGCCGAGGTACGGCTCGACCTGCTCGCGCACCGGGTCCACTCGCAGGTGGCCCGGCTCGGCGAGAAGGCCATGGCCGCGGCGCCCCGAGGGACCGACGGCGGCGCACCGGCATGACGGGCCGCCCCGGCGGCCGTCCCCTGGTTCCCGCGTATCTGTCGACCGGAGGGGTGGCGCGGCCCAGCCGCCCGCACCTGGAGCGGCTGTCCGTCATCACGGCCGGCTGCGCGGACGAACCCGACGATCTGCCCGCCGCCCAACTGGCCCTGCTGGACGCGCTGGACGAGGGATCGCTCACCGTGGTCGAGGCGGCGGCCCTGCTGCGGCTGCCCGTCTCCGCCGTGCGGGTGCTGGCCGCCTGTCTCGTCGACCGGGGCCTGGTCCTGGCCCGCGCGCCGATCCCGCCCGCCGAACGGTTCGCCCCCGACCTGCTGAAGAGAGTGGCCGATGGCCTCCGCGCCCTCAAGCACTAGCGACACCGCCCGTGAGGGCTCCATCCATCTCCCGGACACCGCCAAGGATTTGGTGAAGATCCTGGTCACCGGGCCGTTCGGGGTGGGCAAGACGACCCTGATCGACTCCGTGTCGGAGATCCGCCCGCTGCACACCGAGGAGCAGCTCACCGAGGCGTCCGCGCAGGTCGACGATCTCGACGGGGTGCGGGAGAAGTCGACGACGACCGTCGCCATCGACTTCGGGCGGATCAGCCTGGACGGCGGGATCGTGCTGTATCTGTTCGGCACCCCGGGGCAGGAGCGGTTCCGTTCGCTGTGGGACGACATCGCGTACGGGGCGCTGGGCGCGCTGGTCCTGGTCGACAGCCGCCGCATCGACGCCTCGTTCGACGTGCTCGGTCTGGTGGAGGAGAGCGGGCTGCCGTACGCGGTGGCCTTCAACGCCTTCCCGGACGCGCCCCGGCACTACACCGGCGAGCAGTTGCGCGAGGCGCTGGACCTGGAGATCGACACGCCGATGGTGACGTGCGACGCCCGGGACCGGAACTCCTCGATCGACGCGCTGCTCGCCCTGGTCCAGCACCTCATCGACAGCAATCCCGCGGAGCACCGGTGACCACCTATCCCCCCGCTCAGGACGCCTTCTCCCGGTCCGCTCCGGTCCGGCTGTGGGAGGACGGCTTCGCCGTCGATCCATACCGCTACTACGCCGCGCTGGCCAAGCAGGGCCCGGTGGGCTGGGCCGAGCTGGCGCCGGGGGTACCGGCGTACGTGGTGACGGACCGGCGGGCGGCGCTGGATCTGCTGCGGGACGCGGAGACGTTCTCGCACGATCCGCGGCCGTGGGAGGCGACCGTCGCCGATGACTCGCCGGTGCTGGGCATGATGCGCTGGCGGCCCAACACGCTGTTCGCGGACGGGGCCGAGCATGTCCGCTACCGCACGGTGCTGATCGATTCCCTCGATCTGGTCGAGCCGCACGATCTGCGCGACCGGGTGCACCGGGCGGTGCATGTGCTGGTGAGCCGGTTCGGGCCGCGCGGCGAGGCCGATCTGGTGGCGGACTTCGCCCGGCCGCTGATGGCGCTGGTCTTCAACAGCCTGTTCGGGCTGCCGGAGAGCCAGAGCGACCGGCTGCACGCGGCGCTCGGGAAGATGATGGAGGGCGGGGCGCAGGCGACCGAGGGCGAGCAGGAGTTCGGCGGGTATGTGCTGGAGCTGATCGCCGGGAAGGTGCAGCGGCGCGGCGGGGACGTGCCGAGCGCGCTGCTCGACCATCCGGAGGGGCTCAGCCCCGAGGAGGTCACCCATCAGGTGTTCCTCATGCTGGGCGCCGGGCACGAGCCGACCACGAACCTGATCTCGAACGCCCTGTCGCGGATCCTCGGCAACCCGCTGTACTACTCCACCCTGACCAATGGCGCCCGGCCGGTGATGGAGGCGGTGGTGGAGGTGCTGCACCACGAGACGCCGATGGCCAACTACGGCATCCACTACGCCCGCAAGGCGCTGACCTTCCACGGGACCTGGATCCGGGCCGCCGTGCCCATCGTGATCTCCTACGGGGCGATGGGGCACTTCGCCGAGCAGGCGGACGTGAAGGACGGCCGGCCCCGGGACGCCTCGCATCTGTCCTGGTCGGCCGGGCCGCACGCCTGCCCGGTCAAGCAGCACGCGCTGCTGATCACCACCGAGGCCATCGAGCGGCTCACCCAGTGGCTGCCCGATCTGGAGCCGGTGCTGCCCCGCGAGCGGCTGACCTGGCGTCCGGGACCGTTCGTCCGCTCGCTCACCGCACTGCCCGTCCGGTTCAGTCCCCGCTCCCCCGACCAGCCCGGAGAGTGACCAGGACCGTGACCGACCGCATCGTCCTCGACCCGTTCGGCGCCGACATACCCGCCGAGAGCGCCCGGTTGCGCGCGCTCGGCCCGATCGTGCCCGTGACGCTGCCCGGCGGTATCCCCGCGTGGGCGCCGACCGGCTACGACACCCTCAAGGAGCTGATCCTCGATCCGCGGGTCAGCCGGGACCCGCGTCTGCACTGGAGGCTGTGGCCCGAGGTGGGCGACCATCCGTCCTGGGGCTGGGTGCTGGGCTGGGTCGGTGTGGTGAACATGTTCTCGACGTACGGCACCGACCATGCCCGGCTGCGCAAGCTGGTCTCACCGAGCTTCACCCTGCGGCGCACCGAGACCCTGCGCCCCCGGGTGGAGGCCATCACCGCCGAACTCCTGGACGCGATGGAGACGGGGGGCGAGCGCGCCGATGTGCGCGAGCAGCTCGCCTTTCCGCTGCCGATGCGGCTGATCTGCGAGCTGTTCGGGGTGCCGGACCACCTGTGGGAGGGGGCCGGACGGGTGGTGGCCGCCATCATGGACACCTCCGATCCGAGCGCCGAGCACGCGGCGTTCGTGCAGGAGCAGATCTCCGTCGTGCTGCCCGCGCTGATCGGGTACCGCCGCGAGCATCCGGGCGACGATCTGACCAGCGAGCTGATCCGGGTCCGCGACGAGGACGGCGACCGGCTCAGCGACGAGGAGCTGCTGTACACGCTGCTGCTGGTGATAGGCGCCGGGTCCGAGACCACGGTGAATCTGATCGGCAACGCGGTGGTGGCGCTGCTGCGGGATCCGGGGCAGCTCGCGGCGGTGCGGTCGGGGGCGGTCGGCTGGGACGCGGTGATCGACGAGACGCTCCGGGTGCACCCGTCGATCGCCTCGCTGCCGTTGCGGTACGCGGTGACGGACCTGAAGGTCGGGGACGTGACGATCCCGGCGGGGGACGCGATCATCACGACGTACGCCGCCGCGGGGCTGGATCCGGTGCACTACGGGCCCGGCGCGGGGGTGTTCGACGCGGCGCGCGGGGCGGAGGACCATCTGTCGTTCGGGATCGGGGTGCATCGCTGCATCGGCGCTCCGCTGGCCCGGCTGGAGGCGCTGACCGCGCTGCCGGCGCTGTTCGAACGGTTCCCCGAGCTGACGCTGGCCGTGGACGCGGGTGAGCTGCGGCAGGTGCCGTCGTTCATAGCGTTCGGCTGGCAGGAGGTGCCGGTGCGGCTGCGCGGCTGAGTCCGCTCCGGGCGCCGCGCGTCGCAGCCGCGTTCTCGTGTACGGGCCGTGGGAGCCCGACCGGACCCCCGTGCCGGTCGGCCTCCCACGGTCCGTTGAACTTACGTCGGCGACCGGCCGATTGTGAACCGTGTCGATGCCCCATCCCTCGGCGGAAACACTCAACCGTGCACAGGTGAGTCCGGTTTGTTTCGCTTTGCAGCGGCCCGGGTTGTCATCCGGGTTCAGCTCGCCCGGTCCAGATCCGGCGGTGTCAGTTCCCCGAGCGCCAGATGGGACAGCACGACCTCGTACAGATCGCTGCCCGCGGCCAGCAGTTGCCGTTCCAGTACGGGTTCGGCGCCCCGGACGTGTTCGCGTACGGTCTGCGCGTGCACGCCGAGGAGCTGGGCGGCCCGTTCGGCGTTGGCGCCGGCCGCGAGCCAGGTACGCAGGGTGCGGCGCAGATCGCGGCCGTCGGTGTCCAGGCGGGCCAGGAGGTCGCGGGACCAGGTGCGCAGCGCGGGTCCGGCCAGCAGTTCGCCGAGTTCCGGGCGGCCGGGCCGGGGGTCGGTGCCGGTCGGCTCCGGCTGTCCTTCCTGGGTGTTCAGCGCGAGATGGACGGCGGCCCGTGCGGGCAGGTCGGAGAAGTCGGTGCCGAGCATGCTCTCCACCCGGTCCATGCGGGCGCGCACGGTGTTGCGGCTGACGCCGAGCACCTTCGCGGCGCTGACGGCGGTGAACTCCAGGCCCAGCCGGGTGGTGGCGAGGAGTTCGGCGCGGGTGTGGTGGGGCAGGGTGTCGAGCGGGCGCAGCAGCCGGGTGGACCAGGCGCGCAGTGCGGCGGGGTCCATCAGCCGTTCGGGGTGGGTGCGCTCGGCGTACACGGCCGACTGTTCGGGGCGGAAGCGGGCGACGGCGAGCGCGCTGACGGCCTGGCCGTAGGCGGTGGCGGTGCGGGCGAGGTCCTGGCGGACGCTGCCGCCGAGGAAGGTGCCGGGGCGCGAGCCGATGAGGGCGCGCAGCTCCCGTACCTCGGCGTCGTCCGGGAGCACGACGATCACATGGGCGTCGACGGCGGGGCAGCGCACCACCAGGGCCCGTTCGCCGGTGGCGTGCAGGCACTCCTCGGCGAGCCGGTCGCGTTCCTCGGGGGTGGACTCGGCGACGTACACGCACGCCGAGTCGGTGTCGAGGAGGCCGGGCCACAGTCCGGCGGCGACCCGGCGGGCGGCGACGATGTCCTGGACCATCAGCAGTTGCAGGATGGCCAGCCGCAGATCGGCGGCGGCCCGCCGCAACCGGCGTCCGGCGGCCGTGGACTCGCGGGCCCGCAGCAGGAGTTCGAACACGGACGCGGTGTGGGTGACGACCTCGGCGGTGTGCCGGTCGAAGGGTTCGGTGCGGGCGACGGCCAGCACCCCGGTGGTGGCGGGCGGGGGCAGTTGGACCCGGACCAGTCGCAGATGGCGGCCGGCGTCCTCCACGGAGGCGGAGGCGATCCGGCCGGTGGCGACGGCACGGACGATGTCCGGTTCGACGGGGATCCTGCGGCCCGCGAGGAGTGCGCCCCCGGCGTCCTGGACGCACACCGTGGCGTCCACCGCGTCCGCGAGCCAGGCGGCGAGCCTGCCGGGGTCGCGGCCCGCGGGGCGGAGCTGATCGAGCAGTTCCCCGGCCCAGGTGGCCGCGCGGTCCTGTCTGTCGCCGTCGGTGACGTTGCCGTCCCCTTCCTGGCCGGCCATGTCTCCCACTCCTCGTTGTCTCGCGTCGGCCCGGTCCTGCCCAGGGACGTTACCTCACGGCCCTGTGGGGCCCGGTGTACTGACCACCACGGCGGGGGTGTGACCGGGCGGGGCGGGCGGTGCGCTGTGGGCTCGTGCGGGTCCGGCGCGTCGGCGGCGGCTCAGAGTGCGCCGACAGCGGCTCAAGGTGGCTCGGACGGATGGACCGTACGCCGCCCCGTGCGCACCCCGCCCGGCGGCGGTGCGGGTCGCTCGGAGACGGGGACCGGCGCCGTCCGGCGTACCGTGGGCCCCTCCTGTGCCGCCCGCCTCCCCCGTACCGCATAAGCTCGGTCAATGGCGAAGTACTACGACGTGCACCCCGACAATCCTCAGCCGCGGACCATCGCGCAGGTCGCGGAGAGCATCCGCGCGGGCGCGCTGATCGCGTATCCGACGGACTCCTGCTACGCGCTCGGGTGCCGGATCGGCAGCCGTGACGGCATCGAGCGGATCCGGTCGATCCGGCGGCTGGACGACCGGCACCACTTCACCCTGGTGTGCCAGGACTTCGCGCAGCTCGGCCAGTTCGTGCGGGTGGACAACGATGTGTTCCGGGCGATCAAGGCATCCACACCGGGCAGTTACACCTTCATCCTCCCGGCGACGAAGGAGGTGCCCCGGATGCTCCAGCACCCGAAGAAGAAGACCGTCGGGGTGCGCATCCCGGACCATGTGGTCACCCAGGCCCTGCTGCACGAACTGGGCGAGCCGCTGCTGTCCAGCACCCTGCTGCTGCCGGACGAGGCGGAGCCGCTGACCCAGGGCTGGGAGATCAAGGACCGGCTGGACCATGTGCTGGACGGGGTGGTCGACTCCGGCGACTGCGGCACCGAGCCGACGACGGTGATCGACTTCTCGGACGGCGAGGCGACGATCGTCCGGCGTGGGGCGGGCGACACCTCCCGCTTCGAGTGACGTCCTCGCAGCGTTCGTTGTACACCACATGAAACGATGATCGGCGACCGGGCCCGCGGGGTGCCCGTCGTCGAGCGCACAGGAGGCAGCACGACATGACGGCCGTACAGGGCACTCTTGTCGACATTCCCACGGCGGACGGCATCGCCGACGCCTATCTCGTCCGGCCCGCCGAGGGCGGCCCGTACCCGGGCGTGCTGATGTACATGGACGCCTTCGGGCTGCGGCCGGGGCTGAAGGCCAAGGCGGACCGGCTGGCGGCGGCCGGGTACACGGTGCTGCTGCCCAATGTGTTCTACCGCCAGGGGCGCGCGCCGGTCATCGAGTTGCCGGACTTCATCGACCTGGCGGCCCGGCCCGGCCTCTTCCAGCAGCTGATGCCGATGATCCAGGCGCTCACGCCGGAGCCGGCGATGCGGGACGCCGATTTCTATCTGCGCCGCCTCGCCGAGGACCCGGCGGTCCTGGACGGACCGTTGGCCGTCACCGGCTACTGCCTGGGCGCCCGGCTGACCCTGTTCACGGCGGGGACGTATCCGGAGCGGGTGGCGGCGGCGGCCGGTTTCCACGGCGGGAACCTGGCGTCGGAGGCCCCGGACAGTCCGCATCTGCTGGCCGACCGGATCACGGCCGAGCTGTACTTCGGACACGCCGACGGTGACGCGTCCAACCCGCCGGAGGCCATCGAGCGGCTGGAGAACGCGCTGACGGACGCGGGTGTGCGCCACACGTGCGAGGTGTACACGGGCGCGCACCACGGCTTCACCCAGCAGGACACCTCGGTCTACAACCCGGAGGCCGACGACCGGCACTGGGCGGCGATGCTGGGGCTGTTCGGCCGTACGTTCTAGACCGGTCGTTCCCTCCTTCCGTACTGCCGCGCTTCCGCGCGGAGGGGCCCGTCGCGTTCCGGTGCGGCGGGCTCCGCGTGTCTCCGCCTGCCTTCCCCTCTTCGCGCACCCCCTCTCGACGCCCTCCCCTCTTCACACCCTCCGCATTGACATGCTCACGCCGCAGCGAGACGGTGAGAGCGCTCTCAAGTCTCGTACGGACCCATCCCCCACACCCGCACGGAGGTGGAGAGTGCTCACCGTCAACAGGCGCAGGCTCCTGGCCGCATCCGCGGCGACCGCGCTGCTCGCCGCACTGGTCTCGCTCGGCGGACCGGCCGGTACGGCCGCCGCCGTCCCCGCCACGATCCCGCTGTCGCTCACCAACAACTCGGGCCGCGCGGAAGCGGTCCACGTCTATGTCCTCGGCACCTCGCCGGACGGCCGGCAGGGCTGGGCGGACGCGTCCGGTACGTTCCACGCCTGGCCGGTGGGCGGGAATCCGCCCACCCCCGCGCCGGACGCGTCGATCCCCGGACCGGCCGCTGGACAGTCCAAGACGATCCGGATCCCCAAGCTGTCCGGCCGGATCTACTTCTCCTACGGCCAGAAGCTCGACTTCCGGCTCACCACGGGCGGCCTGGTGCAGCCCGCCGTGCAGAACCCGGCCGACCCCAACCGCAACATCCTCTTCAACTGGTCCGAGTACACCCTCAACGACGCCGGGATCTGGCTCAACAGCACCCAGGTCGACATGTTCTCGGCGCCGTACTCGGTCGGCGTGCAGCGCGCCGACGGCAGCGTCGGCAGCACGGGCACGCTCAAGGCGGGCGGCTACAACGGGGTCTTCGCGGCCCTGCGGGCCCAGCCCGGCTGGTCGGGGCTGGTCCAGACCCGGCCCGACGGCACCGTGCTGCGCGCGCTGGCACCGCTGTACGGGGTGGAGACGGGCGCGCTGTCCCGGTCGGTGATGGACGACTACATCAACCGGGTCTGGCAGCGGTACGCCACGACGACCCTGACGGTCACCCCCTTCGGGGACCGGCCGGACATCAAGTACTTCGGGCGGGTCTCCGGCGACGTCATGAACTTCACGAACGGCACGGGCGCGACGGTGACCAGCTTCCGCAAACCCGACGCCGACAGTGTCTTCGGCTGCCACCGGCTGCTCGACGCGCCCAACGACCAGGTGCGCGGCCCGATCTCCCGCACCCTGTGCGCGGGCTTCAACCGGTCGACGCTGCTGGTGAATCCGAACCAGCCGGACACATCGTCGGCGAACTTCTACCGGGACGGGGTGACCAACCACTACGCCCGGGTCATCCATGAGCGGATGACCGACGGCAAGGCGTACGCGTTCGCCTTCGACGATGTCGGCAACCACGAATCGCTGGTGCACGACGGGAACCCGCAGCAGGCCCGGCTGACCCTCGATCCGTTTAACTGACACCTGTCCCCATTGCCCCCATCCTCCCCATGGATAATCCACACAACATCCACATCATTGGGGAGTAAGCACATGGAAGGTACGGTCGACGGTTTCCGCTATGGCGCGGTGACGCCGATAGCCGCGTATCTCATGGCGTGCCTGGGCGGTGCGCTCGGTCTGCGCTGCACCGTCCGGTCGCTGCTGGACGAGCGGAAGTGGCGGCCCGGCTGGCTGGCGCTGGGCGCCGCGTCGATCGGGTGCGGCATCTGGACGATGCACTTCATCGCCATGATGGGCTTCCATGTCCCGCAGTCCTGGATGCGCTACGACATGGGGCTGACGGTGCTCAGCCTGGCGGTCGCGGTGGTCGTGGTCGGCATCGGCGTGTTCCTGGTCGGCGTGCGCGGGGCCGGGCGGGGCACGCTGCTGGTCGCGGGCGTGATCACCGGGCTCGGGGTCGCCGCCATGCACTACCTGGGCATGGCCGCCATGAGCCTCGACGGCGCGTTCCGCTACGACGCCCTGACGGTGGCGCTGTCCATCGTGATCGCGATCGTCGCGGCGACCGCCGCGCTGTGGGCGGCCGTCACCATCCGCGGCTTCCTGGCCAGCCTCGGCGCCAGCCTGGTGATGGGCGTGGCCGTCTCCGGCATGCACTACACGGGCATGGCCGCGGTGACCGTCGAGCTGAACACCACGCTCTCCACGTCCTGGAGCGGCAGTTCGGCCTCGTCGCTCGCGCTGCCGATGCTGCTCGGGCCGGTGATCTTCCTGCTGCTGGCCGGCGTGGTGGTGATGTTCGATCCGCTGCTGGTCCTGGGCGACGGGGAGTGGAACCGGTCCGACAGGTCCCGCCGGGCACGGCGGCCGGAGCCGGAGCCGGTCGCGGTGGCGGAGGGCGGCGCGGACCCGGCGAGACCCTTCGGTGAGTCGCCCGGCCCGAGCCAGTGGTGAGCGCGCCGGGAACACCGGAGCCGACCGGGCGGTTGACAGGCAGTGGACATGTGTCCACCGACGCCTGCTGGAGGAATCCGTGTCGTCCACCCCACGCCCCCTGCGCAAGCTGGGCTTTCTGACCATCGGGCTGTTCGACGGGGCGGATCCCCGCCGGGGGCACGAATCGACCCTGGAGATCATCGAGCTGGGCGAACAGCTCGGCTTCGACAGCGCGTGGGTACGCCATCGCCATCTCCAGTACGGCATCTCCTCCCCCGTCGCCGTGCTGGCCGCCGCCTCGCAGCGCACCCGCCGGATCGAACTCGGCACCGCGGTGATCCCGCTGGGCTGGGAGAACCCGTTGCGGCTCGCCGAGGACCTGGCCACCGTCGACATCCTGTCCGGCGGCCGGCTCAACCCGGGGGTGAGCGTCGGTCCGCCGATCCACTTCGAGCGGGTCAGGGGCGCCCTGTACCCGGACACCGCCGACGCCGAGGACTTCGGCTACGGGCGGGTGCGGCGCCTGCTGGACCTCGTACGGGGCGAGGCCGCGAGCGACTTCGGCGGGACGGAGGGCTTCGAGGTCTACTCGGACCGGGTGCAGCCCCATTCCCCCGGCCTGGGCCACCGGCTCTGGTACGGCGGCGCGAGCCTGTCCTCCGCCCGCTGGGCCGGTGAGCACGGCATGAACTTCCTGACCAGCAGCGTGGTGAAGGCGGAGGGGCCACAAACAGCGGGAGGCCCGGACGGGCCCGAGGGGTCCTGGGACTTCGCCGGGATCCAGCTCTCGCTCATCCGGGCCTTCCGCGCCGCGCACCCCGACGGCGAGGCCGCCCGGGTCTCCCAGGGGCTGGTGGTCGTCCCGACGGACTCGGCGACGCCCGCGCAGCGCGCGAAGTACGAGGCGTTCGCGGCCCAGCGCGCCCCCCGTACCCGGGTCCCGCAGGGTCCGGCGCGACTGCTGTTCGCGCCGGACATCGTCGGCACGTCGGAGGAGATCGCCGAACGGCTGCACGCGGACCCGGCGTTCCGCGAGGTCGACGAGGTGGCCTTCGCGCTGCCGTTCACCTTCGAGCACGAGGACTATGTGCAGATCCTCACCGACATGGCGACCAAGCTGGGCCCGGCGCTGGGCCGGCCCGCCGGGTAGGGGACGCGGCGGGTCCTTTGACGCCGGACGCGGGTCACCAGCTGCCGGGTGGGGGTCACCAGTTGCCGGGTGCGCTCCCCACCAGCGGCTCGGACGGGGTGCCGTCGACGCCGACCGGGATGTCTCCGGTGAGCATCACGCGGTGCATGGTCCGGGGGTGGCCGAGGTGGGCGTTGTCGGAGGGGGCGAGGTGGATGGTGGCGCGGTTGTCCCAGAAGGCGACGCTGCCGGGCTCCCAGCGGAAGCGGACCGTGTACTCGGGGCGGGTGGCCTGTTCCAGGAGCAGTTCGAGGAGCAGGCGGCTCTCGGCGCGTGAGACATCGGTGATCTGCTCGACGTAGTAGCCGTTCACGAACAGGACCCGCTCGCCGGTCTCCGGGTGGACCCGGACCAGCGGGTGCACGGTGGCGATCTGGTGGTCCAGGAGGTGGCGGACGTAGGCGTCGTCGCCGGGGCGCGGTTGGTAGCCGACGCCGAGCCGGTGCTCGGCGCGCAGGCCGTCCGCGAACTTCCGGACCGGCGCGGACAGTCCCGCGTAGGCGGCGGCCAGATTGGCCCAGGTGGTGTCACCGCCGTACGGGGGTACGGTCTCGGCGCGCAGGATCGTCGCGGCGGGCGGGTCGATCCGGGCGCCGTGGTCGCAGTGCCAGCCGCGCAGCGGGACGTGCCGGCGCCGCCGCAGCCATTCGTCGTGCTCCATGCCGAACCGCCCGCCCAGCTCCAGCCGGTCGGCGGTGGTCTCGATCTCCGGGTGCCCGGCGGGCGAGGCCGAGCCGCGCCGGGGCAGCACCACCGGCTCCCCGAACCGCCGCGCGAACCGCACGTGTCCGGCGTGGTCCAGCCGCTGCCCCCGGAAGAACACCACCTTCCAGCGCAGCAGCGCCGCCCGGACGGCCGCGACCTGTGTGTCGTCCAGCCCGGCCGCCAGGTCGACCCCGGTGATCTCGGCCCCGATGTGCCCGGCGACCGGCCGCACCTCGATGCCGCCGTCCTGCTCCGTCGTCATGCCCACTCCGTCACTGGCTCAGGTTCTCCGCGAAGAACTCCATGGTGACCTCCATCGAGTCCGGCCACTGTCCGTGGAAGGCGTGCCCCTCGCCCTCGTAGGTGCGCAGCTCCACGTCCTTGCCGGCCTCCTCGAACGCCGCCGCGGTCTCCTCGGACCACTCGATGGGGCAGGAGGTGTCCTCGGTGCCGTGGTGGATGAGGAGCGGTTCGGTGACCCGGTCGACATAGGTGAGCGGGGACGCCTCGCGCCAGAAGCCGGGGTTCTCCTGCGGGGTGCCGTACTCCGCCTCGATCTCGTCGACCAAGGGGTCGCCCTGCTGGAACTGCGCGAAGTTCTCCTCGGGGCGGGCGCTGACCGGTGCGAAGACGACGGCCGCGTCGACCAGGCCGGGCGCCACGGCCAGCGTGTTGTAGACGACTCCGCCGCCCATCGACCGGCCCAGCAGTCCGATGCGCTCGCCGTCGATCTCCGGGCGGCCGGAGCCGCGCAGGGCGAGGACCGCGCCGATGACGTCCTCGGTGTAGCCGAGGCGGAGGTTGCGGTCGTTGTCGGGGTCGTCGTCGGAGCCCGCGTGGTTGCGGTAGTCGGTGTGCAGGACGGCATAGCCGTTCTCGGCCAGCAGTTCCTGCTCGCGGGTCAGTCCGCGGCCGGTGGTGTACTCGGCCGGGTCGATGTAGCCGTGGGCGAGGACCAGCGCCGGGAACGGTCCGTCGCCGGTGGGGATGTTCATGATGCCGGAGACGGTCACCCCGTTCGCCCGGTAGGTGACGGCGTACTGGGTGTAGGCGTCGGTGCGGCTGCGGACGTCGCCCAGGCGCAGGTCGGTGCCGGTGTGGTCGCGGGCGATGAGCCCTGGGATGGACACCGGCTCGGGTGGCTCGGTGCTCGATCCGGGGCTCGGTGGGGGCGTGCCGGTGGCCGCGCCGGAGGTGGCCGTCGGGGACGGGCCCGGGGCGGCGTCGTCGTCGCTGCCGGTGCAGCCGACCGCGGTCGTCATCATGAAGGTGACGGCGACGCAGGCTTTGCTCAGCAACCGCATGCGGTGCAGTATCGCGAACGGCCGTCCCGTGGACCACTGTTCGAGAGATCAATCACGCCGGGCGCGCAGGGCGGCGAGCGCCCGGTCGGCGTGGGTGTTCATGCGCAGTTCGCTGCGGACGATCTCCAGGACGGTCCGGTCCCGGGCGATGACGAAGGTGGCCCGCTTGGTCGGTACGAGGCTGAAGCCGCGCTTCACGCCGAACCGTTCACGGACGGTGCCGTCCGGGTCGGACAGCAGCGGCATGCCGAGGCCGTGGGTGCCGGCGAACTCGCGCTGTTTGTCGACGGAGTCACCGCTGATACCGACCGGGCGGGCGCCCGCTTCGGCGAACTCGGCCGCCAGATCGCGGAAGTGACAGGCTTCTGCGGTGCAGCCGGGGGTCATCGCGGCGGGGTAGAAGAACAGGACGACCGGGCCGTCGGTGAGCAGTTCGGACAGCCGCCGGGCGGTGCCGGTCTCGTCCCGCAGCTCGAAGTCCTCGACCTGGTCACCGACGTTCACTCGTCCTGACATGGCTTCCTCCGGGCGGTCTCGCCTCGTCGCGCTGCCGTGGCGGGGCTGGCGAATGTGCGGCGGATCCTACGCGACCACAGGGTGACCATGGGCGTCGGCCCCGGGGTGGCCGCGGGTCAGCGTTTGATGCGGCCCCGCACGGCCAGGACGGCGACGGCGAGCAGGGCGGGTTCCAGAAGCCGGGACGTCATCTCGATATAGGTGCCGGACGTGGTGAGGTCCTGTCCGCTGGAGCGGAACACCACGGAGTTGAGGGTGACGTTCAGGGCCTTCTCGAAGCGCGGGCCGGTGAACCGGTCCCCGGTGGGGTTACGTGGGTCCTGGGCGTCGATCTCGAAGGTCACCGTGCCCCCGCCGGGCGGCACGGTCCCGGTCGCCTCCTGCTTCGGGGACTGCGTGGGCAGGCCGAAGCCCATCAGCAGGACGACGGTGACGGCCATGCAGGCCAGGAGCCAGCTCAGGGCGCGGGAGGCGCGCAGACCGTAGCCGGACAGCAGCCAGTAGGCCCACAGGAGACGGCGTTCGACCGCCGGGGTGCCGGTGCGGTCGTGGCGGCGCATCTCGCACTCGCCGTAGTAGAAGTCGGCCGCGCCGGGCTCGTCCTTGCCGTCCTCCAGGGCCTTGCGCAACTGCCGGTAGAGGACGACGACGTCCTCGGGGCCGGGGGTGTGGGCGGGGAGGTGGAACGGGGCGGAGGTCCACGCGCCGGAAGCCCGGTCGGTGCGGGCGCGCCAGTGGTGTTCCTCGGCCAGGGTGCGGCGCCGGGTCCAGTGGGTCAGACGGATCCCCCGGCGCCGCCATCCGGTGGGTGCGGCGGCGAAGGTGCTGCGGCCTTCCAGGCGGATCTGGTCGAGGTGGAAGGCACCGGAGAAGAAACAGCCGCTCAGATCGGTGTCGGTGAGGACGAGGAGCGAGGCGTCCACGCCCTGGAGCGAGGCCACCCGCACCGTCGATGGTTCTTTGAGGCCGTGCTCGGTCACCACGCCCTCGTTGGTGAGGAAGAGCCCCGGGTGGGCGGTGACCGCGACGGGGGCCGCCAGGACCGCGTGGCCGAGGTTCACGGTGGCGTGCCGCAGCCGTACGGTCGCCGTCGACTCCCAGCGGGTACGGACACAGCGCACCGAGCGCGCGGCGATCTCCAGGGTCACGGGGTCCTCGAACACGGCGGCCGAGAGATCCACCCGCTGCTCGCAGACCAGCGGTCCCAGGTGGGGGTTCTGCGAGAAGCGCGCCCCGTCGAAGTGGGCCTCGTGCCGGAACCATGTCCCCTGGAAGACCGTGCCCCGGGAGAACTCCGCCTCCTTGAAGCTCGCCTCGTGCTCGAAGGTCGCTTGCTCGTAGCGGGCGGGGCCGCCGAACCGGGCCCCGTCGAAGGTGGCCCGGAGACCGAAGGACACGAGGCCGAAGCCCGCCGCACCGGAGAACCGCGCCCGCTCGAAACCGGCGGTAGCGCTGAAGTGGGAGAGAGCGAATTCGGCGGATTCGGCGAAGGCCGTGTCGGCGAAGGCGGCAAAGCCGGAGACGCCTACGTCGATGAACGAGGCATCGCGGGCGAAGTGTGCGCCGGAGAAACTGGCGGGGCCGGTGAACCGCGCGTGCGCGAAGGTGGCGGGACCGTCGAACTCCGCGGCGTCGAAGGTGCCCTGACCGGCGAACACCGCGTCCTCGAAGCTGACGGGACCGGCGAACCGGACCCCGGTGAAGTTCGCGTGCGCGAGCCCTGCGCCGTCGAACCGCGCCGTGCCGAGGACGGGTTGTGCGGTGCCGGGGTCGCGGAGGGCGTCGAGGAGCAGGGCCAGGAGTTCGGGGCCGAACTCGGTGGCCCGGTGGTCGATGTCGGCGCCGGGTGCCAGGCCGGCCAGATAGGCGTCGCGGTCGGGGTCCGGCACATGGGCGAGGCAGCCGGAACCGCCGGGTATGCGGCTGCCGGGACATCCGTCGGGGTCGCCCGCCGGGTCGGCGCCATGACCGCAGAGCGGCTCGTCCGGGCCGCCGGGAACCGGGGCTGTGGGTGCGCTCATGTCGGGCGGCTCCGGGGGTGGATGGCGGGTACGGAGAGGCGACCTTCCCCGCCTGCCGGGGCGGAAACCCCGGGGCCGCCGTCGGCTGGGCGCGGCGGTTGCGGGTGCCCGGGGTGTAGCCGAAGGAGCGGTGGAAGACGTCGATGAAGGCGCTGGCGGAGGACCCGCCGCAGCGGTGGGTGACCGTGGTGACGGGCAGGTCCTCGGCCAGCATGCGCAGGGCGTGGCGATGCTCGGGGCGCTCGCCGACGCCACGGCCGTGCGGACCGCCCTGGTGCCGCTCGTCGCGCTGCCCGCGATCGGCTGGCTGCTGGTGCGGGGGCTGCGGGAGCCGGGGCAGGGCGGTACGGCCGGGTAGGCCATCGGCGTGCGGCGGTCCTGACGCCGGCCGGGCCGGGCCGGCGCCCGTCGGGGTCCCCCATGGGTGCCGGGCGGGTTCTCCCCGTCGGAGTTCCTCAGTCCGTGGCGGGCGGGTCCTCCCGCTCCTCCTCCGTCATGTGTGCGTGGAAGTCGTCGACCATGCGGTGGAAGAGGGTGGCGAGTTGGCGCAACTCCTCGGGCTTCCAGTCGGACAGGGCGACCTGCATGCGCCGGGCGCCCGCGTCGCGGATCCGGTCGATGGCCTCGCGGCCCGCCTCGGTCACCTCGATGCGCTGGGCGCGGCGGTCGTCGGGGTCGGGGACCCGCACGACGTAGCCGGCGCGCTCCAACTGCTGGACCGTGCGCGTGACATGGGACGCCTCGACGCCGAGCCGGGCGGCCAGTTCGCCGGGGCGGGGCGGCTCGCCGTCCGCCATCCGGCGCAGTACGCCCGTGGCCGCGCGGTCCAGCGGCACCCCGGCCACGGCCATCACCTTGTCATGCTGCCGGGCGCGCGAGCTGAGGAAGGTGATCCGGGCGAGCGCGTGCTCGATCTCCGTCGTTTCCGGGGAGGCGGGGGTGGGGGGCAGCGGCGGCGTGGGCATACCCGCACTTTACCATATCGTTGCGTAACTCAAGTAATTCACTCAGGGTGGAGGTAATTAAGTTAGGCTTACCTCACTTTCATGGCGCACCCCTCGGTGAACGAGAAGAGGAGCGATGCCCGTTCTCATGACCGTGCCGCGCCCGGTGCGGGCGACCGGTCCACGGATCGCGCGGCTCGTGGCGGAGCTGCCGGCGGCCGACGACGCCGGGCGGGCGGCCCTGACCGCCGCGTTCTGGAGCGAGGTGGAGGGCGTCGGCACACCCCTGGTCGAGGAGGCGGCGGGCGCGCCGGAGCACCGGGTGGTCACCTTCCTGTGGCGTGGGCACCGGGCCACCCGTCAGGTGCTGCTGTGCGGCAACCGACTCGTCGACCGCGAGCAGCTCGCGGGCGCGCTGCTGGAGCGTGTGCCCGGCACCGACGTATGGCATCTGGGACTGCGGCTGCGCGCCGATCACCGGGGGTCCTACCGGCTGGCGGCCGACATCTCGGCCAAGGAGCCGCCGACGGATCCGGCCGGACTCCAGCTCCGGTTGCGGTCGCTGTCGGTGCACGCGGCGGCGGACCCACTCAACCCGCGCCGGATCGCGAGGCGTTGGCAGCGGTCCGACAGCTCGGTCTTCGCGCTGCCGGACGCGCCGGGTCCGGCCGTGGCATCCGCCGCCCGGGGCGAGGACGGGGCGGCCGGCGGGCGGGTGGAGCGGTGTCCGGTGCCCACGGAGGCGCTGGGCGGGCGCCGGGACACCTGGGTGTATCTGCCGCCGGGGCATCCGCGCGGTGAGGGGCCGCCGCCGCCCGTCCTGGTGCTGACCGACGGCGACATGTGGTTCGGCCGGCTGCGCCTGGAGCGCACGCTGGACGCGCTGATCGCGGACGGCTCGCTGCCGCCGCTGGCCGTGCTGGCGCCGGACGCGGTGGACCGGCTCACCCGGCGGCGCGAACTGGGCGGGCGGGACGCCTTCGTGACCTTCCTCGCGGGCGAGCTGCTGCCCTGGGCGAGGGGCCGCCGGCCGCTCACCGCCGACCCCGCGCGCACGGTCGTCGCCGGTCAGCGCCTCGGCGCGGTCACCGCCCTGTACGCGGCCCTGCGCCGGCCCGACCACTTCGGCGCCGTCCTCGTCCAGTCCGCCGCGCTGTCCTGGCGCCCCGGCGAGAGCGGCGAACCGCCCCTCGCCGAGGCACCCTGGCCGGTCACCCGGTCCGCCGCCGTACCGCCCCTGCCGGTACGGGTCCATCTGGACGTCGGGCTCCAGGAGGGCCCGGTGCTCGACCGCCACCGCACGCTGTACGAGACACTGCGCACCGCCGGGAACCAGGTCACCTACACCGAGTTCAACGGCGGCCACGACTACGCCTGCTGGGAGGTCGCCCTGGGACGGGCGCTGGTGGGACTGCTCGGCGGCGCGACGGACGGCACGACCGGAGCGACCGGGGGCTCGGCGGGCCGCGACTGACCCCCGCAGGGGCTGCCGATGGATCCCCGCCCGGCTACTCCACCACCCGGATGGCGCCCGCCGGGCAGAGGCTGACCGCCTCCCGCACGTCGTCCAGCACGTCCGGGCCCGGGCTGTCGTCATGGACGTAGGAGATGCCGTCCTCCTCGCGCTGGTCGAAGACGTCCGGCGCCGACAGCACGCACTGTCCCGCGGAGACGCACCTGGCGCCGTCGAGTTCCACGCGCACGGTCCGCTCCTTCCGGGTCACCATGTGACGGGCAGTTCGTCGACGCCGTACACCGTGCTCGTCGGCTTGAACGACAGTTCGTCGCGGGCGATCGCCAGGCGCAGGGTCGGGATGCGGCGGTACAGGGTGCCGTAGACGACCTGGAGTTCCAGACGGGCCAGCGGCTGGCCGAGGCACTGGTGGACGCCGAAGCCGAAGGCGACGTGGCGGCGGTTGCCCCCGGCCAGGTCCAGCCGGTCGGGGTCGGGGAAGACGGCGGGGTCGCGGTTGCCGAGGTCGTTGGGCATGATCAGGCCCTCGCCGGCCCGGATGAGCTGACCGTCGAACTCGATGTCCTCCAGCACGGCCCGGCGGCGGCCGAGGTGCACGACCGTCAGATAGCGCAGCAACTCCTCGACGGCGGCGGCGATCAGCTCGGGGTCGTCGGTGTCGCGCAGCAGCGCGAGCTGCTCGGGGTGGTCGAGCAGCACGGCCGTACCCAGCGAGATCATGTTCGCCGTCGTCTCGTGCCCGGCGACCAGCAGCAGGACGCCGGTCTGCGCGGCCTCGGTCCGGGTCAGCTCCCCGGCCGCGACCCGGCCCGCCAGTTCGGAGAGCAGATCCTCGCCGGCGTGCGTCTCCTTCTCCCCGAGCAGATCCTCCAGAAAGCGGACGAGCCGCTTGAAGGCGCCCACGCGCTCCTCGACGGGCGCGCTCTGCCGGATCAGGGTCCCGCTGTTCTCCTGGAAGAAGTCGTGGTCGGCGTACGGCACTCCGAGCAGCGCGCAGATCACCAGCGAGGGGACCGGCAGCGCGAGCGCCTTCACCAGGTCGACGGGGGTCGGGCCGGCCAGCATCTCGTCGATCAGGTCGTCGACGATCCGCTGCACCCCGGGGCGCAGGGTCTCCACCCGGCGCAGCGCGAACGGCCCGGTCACCATGCGGCGCAGCCGGGAGTGTTCGGGGTCGTCCATGAGGATGAACGTGGTGGCGTCACCGCCCGTGAGCGGGCTCGGGCGGGGGTAGCCGGGGCGGTTGAAGTCGGCGCTGACGCGCGGGTCGAGCAGCAGGGCGCGCTGGTCGGCGTGGCGGGTGACGAGCCAGGGGGTGCTCCCGTCCCAGATCCGGACCCGGACCAGGCGTCCGCTGTCCTGCTGGGCACGCAGCGCGGGCGGCGGGTCGAAGGGGCAGCCGGCCGCGCGGGCCATCGGGTAGGCGGGGACCGGGGGCGCGTCGGGGCGCGGGTCGCCGGTCAGCGTATCGGCCATGTCTCTCCTCGGTGTGGGCTCACCCGGGCACGAGCGCGGGGTGATGCCGGGATGACGGGGCGAACGGGGACGAGGTATCGGCAGTGCCATGCAAACAGAGCGGACTGACGCCTTCCGGACAGTTCCCTGACAGAAGGCTGACGTGACGGGGGTCACATTCTGGGGGGGGATGGGGGGTGGGGAGTGGGTTCATGCCGTGGAGTTGTCCGGGGGCGAGGGCGGGGGCGGGGACGAGGGCAGGGGCACGCGGCCGGGGTCACGTCTTGCGGCGGCCAGGGTCATGCCCCGGGGCGGCGCCGGAGCGGAGTCGGGACCGGAGCCCCGCCGCCGGGCCGACGTGACGTGCTGAGTTCCACCGTGAACTGGGATCAAACCCCGAAGGCCGCCGTCGGACCGACGTCACGCCCCGCCCCCGTGAACCGGAGACCGCGAGCCGCGACCGTGGACCGGAGACCCTGAGCCGGAGACCCTGAGCCGGGATCAAGCCCCCGGGCCCCACCCGAGCGCCCGGGTCACCTCCGGAAACCCACCCTGAGCCGAAGCCCCCAGAGCCCTACCGTGGAGCGAACGTCACATCCCCACCCCCGCCGCCCCCTCGCTCCCGCCCAGCCAGTAGCCGAAGCCGCGGCGGGTGTGGATCAGGGCCGGGGCGTCGTGGTCGACCTTGCGGCGGAGACGGGAGACCAGTTGCTCGATGGCGTTGGCGCCGCGGAGGTCGCCCCAGACGCCACGGCCGATCTGCTCCTTGGACAGCACATGGTGGGGGTGGATCAGCAGATGGCGCAGCAGCCGGTACTCGGCGGGGGTGAGGTCGAGGGTGCGGGTGCCCCGGCAGGCCTGGCACAGGGTGTCGTCGAGCAGCAGATCCGCGTAGCGCAGCGGGTCGCGGGGGCGGCCGGGGCCGGTGCCGCGCAGCAGGCCCTGCATCCGGGCGAGCACCTCGGCGACCCGGAAGGGCTTGGTGACGTAGTCGCGCCAGCCGTGCGGTGGAGTCGCCTGGAGTCCCCCGAGGGAGTCGTACGGGGTGAGCAGCAGTACCGGAGGGCAGGGCCCGGGTGCCCGGCGGTCCCGTCGGTTCAGTTCCTCGGTGTCGGGTAGCGGCGCGTCCACGACGGCCAGATCGAAAGGCTGTGCCCGGACCCGGTCCAGGGCCTCGACGACGGAGCCGGCGGCACAGACCCGGTAGCCCGCCAGCGCCAGGGTGGTCAGGAGCAGCTCGGCGGCGCTCGGATCGGCGGCGACGACCAGGACCCGTTGCCCGGCGCCGCGGGCGAGTACGGGTGCCTCCGCGAGGGCTCCGCCCGCTGCCGGAGGAATGGGGGCTGCCGACGGTACGGGGTACATGCGGATCACCCAATCTCCCTGCCTGCCTGCGTCCAGTAATCCATGTGGGGTTGGCCCACTCAAGTGACTGCCAGGCCAAGATCTGGGTGATGGCGGGCGGAACTTTGGCGGAACCACTACTGGGCCAGTGTCCGGCCGGCGGTCCGGGCGCCAGCCGTCCCGTGCCCGCCGTTCAGGGGAAACCGGCCCGCCCCACGCGTGAGCGCCCCCGGCGCCGTCCACACCTGATGGCGTGGCCCTCCCCCTGATCTCCCCCATGCTCGCCACGCCCGGCGGGCTGCCGCCTGCCGCGCAGGACGCGCAGTGGGCGTACGAGACGAAACAGGACGGGCAGCGGACGGTGGTGTATCTCGCCGGGGACGGGAGCGTCGTCCTGCGGGCGCGGTCCGGGGAGGACATCACGGCGGCCTATCCCGAGCTGGCGGCGCTGGGCCCGGCGCTCGGGGACACTCCGGCCGTGCTGGACGGGGAGGTGCTGGCGCTGGACGCGGACGGGCGGGCCGATTTCCAGTCGCTCCAGTCGCGGATGGGGCTCGCGCACGCGCCGGGGCGGGCGGCGCGCAAGGCCGCGCGGGCGCCGGTCCATCTGGCGCTGTTCGACGTGCTGCATCTGGCGGGCAGTGAACTGCTGGGGGAGCCGTACCGGCGGCGGCGGGCGGCGCTGGAGTCGCTGGGGCTGGCCGGGCCGTTCTGGTCGACGCCGGGCGCGCTGGTGGGGCACGGCGAGGAGGCGTTGCGGGCGACGCGCGAGCACGGGCTGGAAGGGCTGGTGTGCAAGCGGCTGGACTCCCGCTACGAGCCCGGGATCCGCTCGCGGGCCTGGATCAAGATCCGGAACACGCGGGGGGTGGATGTCGTCGTGGGCGGCTGGCAGCCCGGCAAGGGCCGGCTCACCGGGCTGCCCGGCTCGCTGCTGCTCGGGCAGTTCGACGGTGCCGGTCGGCTGCGGTACGTCGGCAATGTGGGCACCGGCTGGAGCGAGGCGGAGCGCGTCGAACTGGCCGCGCTGCTGCGGCGGTACGCCTCCGACGCCGCCCCCTTCGACCCCGTACCGCCCGTACCGCCCGCCGCGGGCGTGCGCTGGGTGCTGCCCCGGCTGGTCGGCGAGGTCCGGCACAGCACCCGGACCCGGGCCGGACTGCTGCGCCAGCCCTCCTGGCTGCGACTGCGGCAGGACCTCACACCCGAGGACTCGGCGGCGCTGCTCCCCGAGGAACTCCGCTGACACCACCGCACGGAGATGCCGGGACTGCTCCGCTGACACCACCGCACGGACATCGCGGAGATTGCCCCGCCGACACCACCCCGCGGAGACCGCGAAAACTCCCCCGCCGACACCACACCGCGGACATCGCGAAGACTGCCCCGCCGACACCACCCCGCAGAGACCGCGAAGACCGCCCCCCGACACCACCCCGCGAAGACCGGCGGAGCCACTTCCGCTGACGCGCCGTCCGGAGGTCGCGGAGATTATTGGCCTGCGCTTCACCGGTGTGACGCCTGTGCCCTCTTGGCGCGGAGGGTGCGGCGGCGGCACTCTGAAGCCCCCTTGAACTTCCCTTCCCCCCACAGTCGTTGGGCTGCCCCTTCGAGCTTCGAGGAGACGCCGTGTCGTCGCAGAAGTCCTCCCTCCACCCCAGGCGCTGGCTGACCGGTCTCGCCGGTGCCTTCGCCCTCGTCCTCGCCTTCCCCGCCACCGCGCTCGCCGCCCCGCCGCCCGGACTCCCCGCCAACGCCGACGGGTTCGAGCAGACGTTCCAGCCTGCCTACGACTACGACACCGACGGCTGCTACTCCACACCGGCCATCGGCACGGACGGCACGGTCAATCCCGGCCTCAACCCGACCGGCGCGCTCAACGGCAGCTGCCGGGACTCCTGGGACCTGGACAACACCAACGGCTACTCGCGCTACAAGTGCAACAACGGCTGGTGCGGCATCGTCTACGCGCTGTACTTCGAGAAGGACCAGGCCCTGCCCGGCGTCAGCCTGGGCGGCCACCGCCACGACTGGGAGCATGTCGTGGTGTGGGTGCAGGACAACCAGGTGAAGTACGTCTCGACGTCCAACCACGGCTCGTTCACCGTGCACAACGCGTCGGCGATCCGCTTCGACGGCACCCACCCGAAGATCGTCTACCACAAGGACGGCATCAGCACCCACTGCTTCCGCGCGGCCGGTACCGGCGACGAGCCGCCGGAGAACCACGAGGGCGCCTGGCAGTTCCCGCCGCTCGTCGGCTGGAACGGCTACCCGGCCGGTATCCGCGACAAGCTGACGTCGTACGACTTCGGCAGCGCCAACTTCGGCCTCAAGGACAGCAGCTTCAACTCCCATCTGTCGTCGGCCAAGCCGGCCGGGATCGCGTTCGACCCGAACGCCTGACGGGTCCCCGCGAAGTACGGCGGCGACGACCGGGACCGGCAGGGGACCCACTATCGTGTCCCCATGCCGGTCCCCGAACTGATCCGCGTCGTCTCCCGCGACTCGCCGATGGCGCTCGCCCAGGTGGAGCGGGTGCGCGCCGAGTTGCGCGTCCTGCACCCGGATGTCCGTACCGAGGTCGTGCCGGTGAAGACCACCGGCGACAAGTGGCTGGGCGATCTGTCCCAGGTGGAGGGCAAGGGCGCCTTCACCAAGGAGGTCGACGCGGCGCTGGTGGCCGGTCAGGCCGATCTCGCCGTGCACTGCGTCAAGGACGTGCCCGCCGACCGGCCGCTGCCCGCGGGCACGGTCTTCGCCGCGTTCCTGAAGCGTGACGACATCCGGGACGCCCTGGTCCATCCCGGCGGGCTGACGCTGGACGCGCTCGCGCCGGGCACCCGGATCGGCACCTCCTCGGTGCGCCGGGTCGCGCAACTCGCCGCCACCCGCCCCGATCTGGAGTGCGTGCCGTTCCGCGGCAACGCCAACCGGCGGCTGGAGAAGCTCGCGGCCGGGGACGCGGACGCGCTGCTGCTCGCGGCGGCCGGTCTGGAGCGGATCGGGCGGCCCGACGTGATCAGCGAGGTGCTGTCGCCGGACACGATGATGCCGCCCATCGGCGCGGGCATCCTGGCGCTCCAGTGCCGTGAGGGCGACACCGACGTGATAGACGCGGTCAGCGCGCTCGGCGACCCGGACACCCATCGCGAGGCCACCGCCGAGCGGATGTTCCTGCATGTGCTGCAAGGGCACTGCAACAGCCCGATCGCCGGTTTCGCCCGCGTCGACGCCAGCGGGGAACTGTCCCTGCGGGCGTGTGTCTTCACCCCGGACGGCAAGACCCGGCTCAACGCGCACGAATGGGCGGGCCGGCTGGATCCGGCCACGCTGGGTACGTCGGTGGCGGTGGCACTGCTGCGGCAGGGCGCCCGGGAGATCATCGACGCCATCGCGCACTGAACCCCGGCCGCCGGGCGGGCCCCGTCAGGCGGTGCCCTCCTCCGCCTGACCGCGCAGGAAGTTGCTGACCTGGCAGGCGAGGCCCTCGTGGGCGGTGGCCGCGGCCGGGCCGGTGCCGTCCTCCTGGAGGCCGAGGCCGCCGGACCACATCCGGCGATCGGCCCACTCCTCGTCGATCCGCAGATGCACCTGGATGTCCACGCGCGCCAGCGCCGCCTCGGGTCCGGCGGCGAACAGGACGGCGGTGGCCCGGCGCAGCGGGTAGATGTCGTAGCCCTCGATGAACTGGGAGTTGCGCCAGTCGAGGAAGGCGCTCTCGCCATCGGGGCCGATACGGACGTCCAGCTGGCCGTCCTCCAGGTGGATACCGAAGCGCTCCGGGCCGCGGTTCTCGACGGTCACGCGCAGGCTGAAGTACGCCAGTCCCTCGGCGGCGGCGTCCCGTCCGCGCGGCGGCTCCTGCGCGTGCAGTCCGTGGACGCGGACGCGCAGGCCGGCATGCTCGTCGTACTCCTGCCAGTCCCCGACCACGTTCGGCTCGTACACTTTTTGCACCCCTCGCACTCCAAGAGCTGCTTCCTATCCGTGGGTCCAGCGGGCTGTCAAATAGGTAACTGGCGCTGTGATCAGGGAAAATCCGCTGGTGATCGGTGATCAAGCCCTGCCCAGGGAGAACTCCCCCGCGGGCCGGACGGCGTCCGGCCCGCACGTGCCGCACATCACGTCGGCGCGCCGGCAGGCGGGACGTCCGCGCACCGGCCGACGTGGCGTCGGCGCCGCCGTCAGCGGGCGAGCCGGCCGAGCAGCGAGGAGGCGGCGGCGATGCCCACGGCGGCGGCCACGGCCAGCACCCCGAAGTCGAGCGCGAGGTGCGAGGGCGTGCCGATCAGCAGCCCGCGCAGGGCGTCGACCTCGTAGCTCAGCGGGTTGGCCTTGCTGATCGCCTGGAGCCAGCCCGGCATGATGGCCACCGGGTACAGGGCGTTGGAGGCGAAGAACAGCGGCATGGTGATCGCCTGGCCGAAACCCATCAGCCGGTCCCGGTTGAGGACGATCCCGGCGATGGTCATCGACAGACAGGCGAAGAAGGCCGAGCCGAGGATGACGATCGCGGCGACGCCGAGCAGCTTGAGCGGGTTCCAGGTCAGGGAGACGCCGAGCAGGGCGGCGATGAGGATCACCACGACGGCCTGGATCAGCGCCTTCACGCCGGACGCGAACGCCTTGCCGGTGATGAGGGCGGCCCGGGGGGTCGGGGTGACCAGCAGTTTGTTGAGGATGCCCGCGTCGCGCTCCCAGATGATCTGGATGCCGTAGAAGATCGCGATGAACATCGCGGACTGGGCGATGATGCCGGGGGCCAGGAAGTCCGTGTAGGGGACGCCGCCGGTGGGGATCGCGTGGATCTGGGTGAAGGTCTGGCCGAAGATCAGCAGCCAGAGAGCGGGCTGGACGGCCCGGGTGTACAGCTCGGTGCGGTCGTGGCTGAGCTTTTGCAGCTCGACCGCGCACATGGCGACGACCCGGGCGGGCAGCAGCCGCCAGCCCGCGCGCGGTGACGGCGGCTTCAGCAGCAGATCGATGTCACCGGTGAGGGGGGCGTCAGCCGACACGGCCGGCGGTGCGGCGGGTGCTTCGGACATCGCGGAAACCTCCAGGCTCGTCTTCCAGGCCGCCGCCGGCGACGTCCCGGAAGACGTCCTCCAGCGTCGGCAGCGGACCGGTGGCGGATGCGGAGCCGGCCCGGCGGTCGGCCAGTCCGCGCCGCAGTTCGTCGGGGGTGCCCAGGGCGCGGACCCGGCCGTGGTGCATCAGGCCGACGCGATCGCAGTACTGGTCGGCCTCGTCCATGTAGTGGGTGGTGACCAGCACGGTCATGCCGGTCGCCTCGCGCACGGCGTTGATGTGCTCCCACACCCCGGTGCGGGCGATCGGGTCCAGGCCGATCGTGGGTTCGTCCAGGATCAGCAGGCGGGGCGCGCTGACCAGCGCCTGGGCCAGTTCGAGGCGGCGGACCATGCCGCCGGAGTAGGTGCTGGCGAGCCGGTCGGCGGCGTCGGCGAGACCGACGGCGCCGAGCGCCTGCCGGACCCGTTCGGCGCGTTCGCGGCGGGAGACGTCGTAGACGCGGGCGAACAGAGTGACGTTCTGGCGGCCGGTGAGGCCCGCGTCGGCGGACAGTTGCTGCGGAACGTAGCCGAGCATCCGGCGGACGCCCATCTTGTCGGTGGCCGAGTCATGGCCGAAGACATGGACCATGCCGGCGGGAACGGGCAGCAGGGTGGTGATGCAGCGGATCGCCGTGGTCTTGCCCGCGCCGTTGGGGCCGAGCAGTCCGAAGACCTCGCCCTCGCGCACGGTCAGGTCCAGGGAGTCCACGGCCTTGGTGTGACCGAAGGCGTAGGTCAGTCCGGTGCAGGAAACAGCGCTGTCGGTGGTCACGCGTCCTCCTCACGCAGGGTGTCGGTCAGCCGGCGCAGCGCCGGAAGGGCGGCGCGCAGGGCCTCGCGGTCGGTGTCGTCCAGGCGGGAGACCTGTTGCCGTACGAGTTCGGCGCGGCGTCCGCGCCAGTCCGCGAGCCGGGTCTCGGCGGCCGGGGTGGGCAGCAGCAGGGCGGCCCGGCGGTCGGCGGGGTCGGTCTCGCGGACCAGCCAGCCGTCCCGGGCCAGCTGGTTGACCAGTGTCGACACCGAGTTGCCGGCGAGGCCCAGTTTCTTGGCGGCCTCGGAGATCCGGATGCCGGGGTGGGCGGTCACCAGGCGCAGCAGCTCCACTTCGGCGCCGCGCAGCCGGGCGTCCGGCATCTCGGCGCGCACCCGGCGCCGGATCAGCCGCTGCACGCCGACCAGCGCGTCCGCGAGCTGCTCGGGGAAGGTGTCGATGCCGGTTTCCGGGTCGGTGTCGGTTTCCAGGTCCATGCCCATGTCCATATGAGCAACATTAGCTCTGCTACAGAGGTAATGCCCCAAGGGGAGGTCAAGAACGGTTCCGGTTTTCTTGGGGGTGGGCGGGAGACGGCCGGGGACGGCCGACCATCGGGAGTTTCACCCCTCCCTGGTGGGGGTTCGTCCGTTTCAGTGACGCTATGTCCGGGCATCGCCACCTCAGCGCTGCCCGGCACTGCCCGGCGCCTGCGCGACCCCGGTGTGGCCGGACCGCACCGCACCCGGGATCCCGGTGGAGGGAGGTGCGCCCCATGCGCGAGACCGCCAGGAACCAGCACCCGCACGACGACGCCCCCGACACCGCCGACGCGTTCGCCCGGCTCACCCGATTGCCGCAAGGACCCGCGCGCAAGGCTCTCCGGGACGAGCTGGTACGGGCCTGGCTGCCGATGGCCGAACGGATCGCGGTCGGGTTCCGGGGCCGCGGCGAGACCCTGGAGGATCTCTACCAGGTCGCCGCGCTGGGCCTGGTCAAGGCCGTCGATCACTACGACCCGGGGCGCGGCCACGCCTTCGAGGCGTACGCCGTGCCGACCGTCACCGGGGAGCTGAAACGTCACTTCCGGGACCATCTGTGGACGCTGCATGTGCCGCGCCGGATTCAGGAGCTGCGCAATCAGGTGCGGCGGGCCGCCGGGGAGCTGGCGCAGTCGGGCCGGTCGCCGACCGTTGCCGAGCTGGCCGCGCACACCGGCCTCGGCGAGGGCGAGGTGCGGGCCGGCCTGGAGGCGCTGGACTGTTTCACCGCCCTGTCCCTGGACGCCGAGCCGGCCGACGGCCACGCCCTCGCCGACATCCTGGGCGGAAGCGACCCGCGCTACGACACGGTGGTGGACCGGGTCGCCGTACGGCCGTGTCTGCGGGCGCTTCCCGAACGCGAGCGGACCATCCTCTACCTGCGCTTCTACCGGGGGATGACACAGCGCCGGATCGCCCAGCACCTGGGCATCTCGCAGATGCATGTCTCCCGGCTGCTCAGCGGCTGCTGCGCCCGGCTACGGGAGGAGGTGCTGGCGGAGACGGGGTGAACGACGGCGTGCGGGCGGGCCCGGCGGGGCCCGGAACCGATCCGGGTCGACACCGGGGGAACCACCGCGCGGGGACATCGTCGGCCGCCTCGGAACCCATCCGGCTCGACACCGGGGGGAACGACCGTGCGGGAACATCTTCGGCGGCCTTGGAACCCACCCGGCTCGACACCCAGGGGAACCACCGCGCGCGGACATCCTCGGCAGGCCCGGAACCCACCCGGCTCGACACCGGGGAACCACCGGGCGCGCCGCGGACGTGCTCGTCGGGTCCCGGAATCGATCCGGATGGGGAGCGGACGGTGATCGGATGATCAAACACGCCCGGCGGTACTCGGCGGCCCGGAACCGATCCAGTGGGAGACCGGATGAACGACCGCGCCGGGCGTGCTCGGCGGGCCCCGGAGGCGATCCGGACGGAGACTGGGGACTGACTGACCGGATCGGCCGAGGGCCGACGGCCGACGGGAGCAGGACGAGCGCCATGAATCAGCACCCCCCTACCCGCGCGAGGCCCGTGGCGGACGTCGTCACCACGCGGGCCGTCTTCGGTACGCCCTGCTGGGTCAGTCTGACCAGCCGCGATCTGGACACCACCGCCGCGTTCTACAGCGCGGTGCTGGGCTGGCGCTGGCGGCCGGCCACCCTCGGCGACCACTTCCGGATCGCGCTGGTGGACGGGGTGCCGGTGGCCGGGGTCGCCGCGGTGGCCGCGATGTGGCAGATGGCGGTCGCGTGGACGCCGTACTTCGCCGTGATCAGCGCGGACAAGGCCGTCGCCCGCGCCAAGGAGCGGGGCGGCACGGCGGCCGTCGGGCCGATCTCGCTGCCGCCGGGACGCGCGGCGCTGCTGGCCGACCGGGACGGGGCCACGTTCGGGGTGTGGGAGGGCGAGCTGGTGGGCCACTGGGAGGTGTGGCACCGCTCGGCACCGGCGTTCATACGGTTGCACACGCGGGACGCGTTCGACGCGGCGATCTTCTACGGCGAGGTCCTGGAGTGGGCCTCGGCCCGGCCCGGCTCCTGCGAGGTCCACTACGAGGGCGACGAGGTGGTGCTGCGCCGGGGCGGCGATGTGGTGGCCCGGATCAAGTCGGGCGCGCTGGGCGCCGCCCCCGATCCCACCATCCGCCCGCACTGGCAGGTCCACTTCGCCGTCACCGACATCCCGGCCTGTGTCCGGGCGGCCGAACTGCACGGCGGCAGCGTCCTGTCCACGGACCGCGAGAGCGCGATCCTGCGCGACCCGGACGGCGCCCAGTTCACGGTGACGTCCCAGCGCGGCCCGTAGCCGGACTCCGTCAGCAGCGGACCCGGGAGAGCAGCGTCAGGCTGCGCTCCCCCACGCTCACCACCGTGCCCGCCTTGTGCTCGGTCTCGTCCGGGGTGTTCTCCGGGTCGAAGGTGTCGATCAGGGTCGTCCAGTGGGCGCCGAAGGAGGCGTCGGGGAGCCGGAAGCGGACGGGCTCCCAGTGGGCGTTGAACAGCAGCAGGAACGAGTCGTCGACCACCCGGCGGCCACGCGGGTCCGGTTCGGCGATGGCGTCGCCGTTGAGGAAGACCCCGACGGTGTGGGCGTCGGCGCGCTGCCAGTCCCCCTCCGTCATCTCGCGGGCGTCCGGGGCCAGCCACACCAGGTCGGGCAGCGGCTGACCGGCGTGGGTGACGGTCTCGCCGCGGAAGAACCGGCGGCGGCGCAGTACCGGGTGGGCGGCGCGCAGGGCGATGAGCCGGCGGGTGAAGCCGAGCAGCGCCCGCCGCTCGCCGGTGAGCCGCCAGTCGACCCAGGAGACCGGGTTGTCCTGGCAGTAGGCGTTGTTGTTGCCGCCCTGGGTGCGCCCGATTTCGTCGCCGTGGCCGAGCATGGGGATGCCCTGGGACAGCAGCAGGGTGGCGAGGAAGTTGCGCTGCTGGCGGGCGCGCAGTTCCCGGACGGCCGGGTCGTCGCTCTCGCCCTCCGCCCCGCAGTTCCAGGAGCGGTTGGTGCTCTCGCCGTCGCGGCCGTCCTCGCCGTTGGCGTCGTTGTGCTTGTCGTTGTACGACACCAGGTCGCGCAGGGTGAAACCGTCGTGCGCGGTGACGAAGTTGACGCTGGCGCGCGGCCGTCGGCGGCTGTGCTGGTAGAGGTCGGAGGAGCCGGTGAGACGGGAGGCGAACTCACCGAGGGTGTGTTCCTCCGCCCGCCAGAAGTCCCGTACGGCGTCGCGGTATCGGCCGTTCCACTCCGACCACAGGGGCGGGAAGTTGCCCACCTGGTAGCCGCCCTCCCCCAGGTCCCACGGCTCGGCGATCAGTTTGACCCGGCTGATCACCGGGTCCTGCTGGATCAGGTCGAAGAACGCGGAGAGCCGGTCCACCTCGTGGAACTGCCGGGCCAAGGTGGCCGCGAGGTCGAAGCGGAAGCCGTCGACATGCATCTCGGTCACCCAGTAGCGCAGCGAGTCCATGATCAGCTGGAGGACATGGGGGTGGCGCATGAGCAGGCTGTTGCCGGTGCCCGTGGTGTCGTAGTAGTGGCCCCAGTCGCCGTCCACCAGCCGGTAGTACGAAGCGTTGTCCAGGCCCCGGAAGGAGAGTGTGGGGCCGTGTTCGCTGCCCTCGGCGGTGTGGTTGTAGACGACGTCGAGGATCACTTCGAGACCGGCCGCGTGCAGCGCCTTGACCATGGTCTTGAACTCGGTGACCTGATCGCCCCGGCCGCCGCCCGCCGCGTAGGCGTTGTGCGGCGCGAAGTAGCCGATGGTGTTGTAGCCCCAGTAGTTGGACAGCCCCTGGTCGGTCAGGACGCCGTCCTGGACGAACTGGTGGACCGGCATCAGCTCGACGGCGGTCACCCCGAGCGAGGTCAGATGCCCGGTCACCGCCGGGTGCGCGAGCCCGGCGTAGGTGCCGCGCAGTGCGGCGGGCACCTCGGGGTGGCGCATGGTGAGGCCCTTGACATGGGCCTCGTAGATCACGCTGTCCGCGTACGGCCGTTGCGGCGGGCGGTCGTCGCCCCAGTCGAAGTACGGGTCGGTGACCACGCCCAGCAGGGTGTGTCCGGCGCTGTCGCCGGGGTCGGGCCCGCGCGCCGCGCGCTCGTACAGCGAGGGGTGATTGTCGATCTGCCCGGCCACGGCGGTGGCGTACGGGTCGAGCAGCAGCTTGGCCGGGTTGCAGCGGTGGCCGGCCGCGGGGTCCCAGGGGCCGTGCACCCGGTAGCCGTAGCGCTGGCCGGGGCCGATGCCCGGCAGATAGCCGTGCCAGACGAAACCGTCGGCCTCGGTGAGGCGCACGGTCCGGGTGCGGGCGCTTTGGGACGCGCCACGCCGGCCGCTGCCGGCCCGGTCCCCGTCGCCCCCGCCCGCATCGTCGCCGAACAGTACGAGGTCGACCCGTTCGGCGACCTCGCTGAAGAGGGCGAAATTGGTGCCCTCGCCGTCGTAGGAGGCGCCCAGCGGATAGGGGTGACCGCTCCACACGGACAGCCCTTGCCTCTTCCCCCGGGGCGGGGACTTCTGTCGGGACGGGGGCCTGTCTCCGTACGGGGACCGTGTCACCACGCGCCCTCCAGGACGCCGCCCGACCGGGGCCCGGGTCCGGCGAGGCCGGCGACCGGGGTCGCGCGGGGCACCGGGAGGACCGCGCGCAGCCGGGGCCCGGGCGCGGTCGGCACCAGCGGGACCCGCTCCCCGTCGCGGGCCCGCTGCGAGAACCAGATGACTCTGCCGCCGCTGCCGGTGGCACAGCAGCCCCAGCCGTCGCTCATCGCGGCGATCCACTCCAGGCAGCCGCGCAGCTCCTGGTCCGGGCGCAGCTCGCCGCCGTTCTCGCCGATGGCGGTGATCAGATGCTGGCCGTTCCACCACAGCTCGATCGACGTCGTCTTGTCGGTGGCGTGGGCGTCGATGGCCTCCAGCAGCAGTCCGGTGTTGCCGCAGACCGGGTCGACGAGCGGGTCGAGATCCCAGTGACGCAAGTGGGCCGCCAGGATGCGCTGGACCTGTCCCACGCGCTCCGGGCTGACCTCCACATCGACGTGGTAGTAGCAGGGCACTGCACTCTTCATCGTGGTCGGCTCCTCACCCGCGGCGCTCCCGTGTCTCCCGGCCCTGGCGGACCCGGCCCCGAACACGAAACGTGAGCACCGATCGCTTCTGAGTAACTCCACAGTGCTTGCGCTAGGCCATTCGTGCAACACGAGCGCGCCTCCGACGCATCTGAGCGCACATTTGAGATAAATGCATACACATCTGAGATTGTTGAAGCTCCAACAAGACGCTGCGTCGCCGCGCGTGCACCATGAGTGAAGGCTTCGAGCGGCGCCCGAGGGTCGGGAGCGTGCCTTCGTCGCCCGGAAGGTGAACCGCGCCATGCTGCTACCCGCCAAGGCCGAGGTCACCCGGCAGTTGGGGCGGTACCGGGCCTGGGAACGGATGATGCTCGCCTCACCCGCCGATCGCGCGGTGCGGGCCGTCTTCGAGGACTCCGGCTATACGTTGTGCGTGCTCATGGGCAAGCGGTGTGCGCGGGAGGCCGCGGACGCCGCGGAGCGCTATCTGCGCACCACCCTGACCACGTACTTGCAGGAGCAGAACGGGCGTCGGCATCTCGGCCGGGCCGCCCGGCGGGGTCCCCCCACGGCCCTGCCCACCAGCGCGGGGAGGTAGTCACCCCCTGCGGGGAGGTAGTCATCTCCCCTCACGCAGTTCCCCAGCCGGGCCGCCGATGGGCCCGGCTTCGAGCACGACGGAGGTGAGGACCATGAGCGCGAGTCCGAGCATCGGACGCATCCCCGTACGGGACGTCCGCCCGGCGGTCGCGGGCGGCAGTCGCCCGGCGAAGGCGGTGGTGGCCGAGACCTTCCAGGTCACCGCCACCGTGTTCCGCGAGGGCCATGACGCCGTCGCCGCCAATGTGGTCCTCGTCGACCCCGAGGGCCGCCCCGGACCGTGGACGCCGATGCGTGAACTGGCCCCCGGCACCGACCGCTGGGGCGCCGACATCACCCCGGACGCCACGGGCCGCTGGACCTATGCCGTCGAGGCCTGGAGCGACCCCCTGACGACCTGGCGCAAGGCCGCCCGCATCAAGGTCCCGGCCGGTATCGACGCCGGACTCGTCCTGGAGGAGGGCGCCGAACTCCACGAGCGCGCGGCGGCGGGCGTCCCGGGCCGGGCGCGCCGGGCCACGGTGCTGCGCGCGGCCCACTCCCTGCGGGACGACGACCGGCCGGTCCTGGAGCGGCTGGCGGGGGCGCTGACGCCGGAGGTGGAGGCGGTGCTCGCCCGGTATCCGCTGCGGGAGTTGGTGACCGCGTCGGAGCCGTTGCCGCTGCTGGTCGAGCGGGAGCGGGCGTTGTTCGGGTCCTGGTACGAGTTCTTCCCGCGCTCGGAAGGGACCGCGGCCGAGCCGCACGGCACGTTCCGCACGGCCGCGCGCAGGCTGCCCGCCATCGCGGCGATGGGCTTCGACGTGGTGTATCTGCCCCCGATCCATCCCATCGGCACGACGTATCGCAAGGGTCCCAACAACACCCTCTCGTCGAGCCCTCGGGACGTGGGGGTGCCGTGGGCGATCGGGTCGCCGGAGGGCGGGCACGACGCCGTGCATCCGAGGCTGGGCACGGTGGAGGACTTCGCCCGGTTCGTGGACACGGCCAGGGGACTGGGCCTGGAAGTCGCCCTGGACTTCGCGTTGCAGTGCTCGCCGGACCACCCCTGGGTGGACAAGCACCCCCAGTGGTTCCACCACCGCCCGGACGGGACCATCGCCTACGCGGAGAACCCGCCGAAGAAGTACCAGGACATCTACCCCATCGCCTTCGACACCGACCTCGACGGCCTGATCACCGAGACCGTGCGGGTACTGCGGCACTGGATGACGGTGGGGGTGCGGATCTTCCGGGTCGACAACCCCCACACCAAACCCGTCGTGTTCTGGGAACGGGTCATCGGCGAGATCAACACCGCCGACCCCGACGTCATCTTCCTCGCCGAGGCCTTCACCCGCCCCGCGATGATGCACACCCTCGCCCAGATCGGCTTCCAGCAGTCGTACACCTACTTCACCTGGCGCAACACCAAGCAGGAGCTGACCGAGTACCTCACCGAACTGTCCGGCGAGACGGCCTCCTACATGCGGCCCAACTTCTTCACCAACACCCCGGACATCCTGCACTCCTACCTCCAGCACGGAGGCCGCCCCGCCTTCGAGACCCGCGCCGTCCTCGCCGCCACCCTCTCCCCCACCTGGGGCATCTACTCCGGCTACGAACTCTGCGAGAACACCCCCCTCAGGGAAGGCAGCGAAGAGTACCTGGACTCCGAGAAATACCAGCTCACCCCCCGCGACTGGGACACCGCCGAACGCGAAGGCCGCTCGCTGGCCCCCCTCATCACCCGGCTCAACGAGATCCGGCGAAGCCACCCGGCCCTCCGGCAGCTACGCGATCTCCACTTCCACACCACGGACAACGAGTCCGTCATCGCGTACAGCAAGTGCGCGGGCGACGACCGGATCCTGACCGTCGTCAATCTCGATTCCCACCAGGTCCAGGAGGCCACGGTCTTCCTGGACCTGCCCCGGCTCGGCCTGGCCGAGGGCACGGCCCTGACCGTCCACGACGAACTGTCGGGCGAGACCTACACATGGGGCGGCGCCAACTATGTGCGCCTGGAACCCGGCCGGACCCCGGCCCATGTGCTGCACGTACTACGACAAGCACCGCACACACCACACGCACCGCAGGCCGGCCCGGCGTCCGCAGCATCGCGAAACGGAGGGTGACCCGCCCCATGACAGTCAATGAGCCCGTTCCGGACACCTTCGAGGACACCCCCGCGAAAGACCGGGACCCGGAATGGTTCAAGCGCGCCGTCTTCTACGAAGTCCTCGTCCGCTCCTTCCAGGACAGCAACGGCGACGGCGTCGGCGACCTCAAGGGCCTCACCGCCAAGCTCGACTACCTCCAATGGCTGGGCGTCGACTGCCTCTGGCTCCCCCCCTTCTTCACATCCCCCCTGCGCGACGGCGGCTACGACGTCTCCGACTACACCGCGGTCCTGCCCGAGTTCGGCGACCTCGCCGACTTCGTGGAGTTCGTGGACGCCGCTCACCAGCGGGGCATGCGCGTCATCATCGACTTCGTCATGAACCACACCAGCGACCAGCACATGTGGTTCCAGGAGTCCCGCAAGGACCCCGACGGCCCCTACGGCGACTACTACATGTGGGCCGACGACGACAAGCAGTACCCCGACGCCCGCATCATCTTCGTCGACACCGAAGCCTCCAACTGGACCTTCGACCCCGTCCGCAAGCAGTACTTCTTCCACCGCTTCTTCTCCCACCAACCCGACCTCAACTACGAGAACCCGGCCGTCGTCGAGGAGATCCTCTCCGCCCTCAAGTTCTGGCTGGACCTGGGCATCGACGGCTTCCGGCTCGACGCCGTCCCCTACCTCTACGCCGAGGAGGGCACCAACTGCGAGAACCTCCCCGCCACGCACGCGTTGCTGCGGCGGGTGCGCAAGGAGATCGACGCCCACTACCCGGACACGGTCCTGCTGGCCGAGGCCAACCAGTGGCCCGAAGACGTGGTCGACTACTTCGGGAACTACGCGACCGGCGGCGACGAATGCCACATGGCGTTCCACTTCCCCGTCATGCCCCGCATCTTCATGGCCGTCCGCCGGGAATCCCGCTACCCGGTGTCGGAAATCCTCGCCAAGACCCCGGCCATTCCCGCCACCTGCCAGTGGGGCATCTTCCTGCGCAACCATGACGAACTGACCCTCGAAATGGTCAGCGACGAGGAACGCGACTACATGTACGCGGAATACGCGAAGGACCCGCGTATGCGCGCCAACATCGGCATCCGCCGCCGACTCGCCCCGCTCCTCGACAACGACCGCAACCAGATCGAACTCTTCACCGCCCTCCTCCTCTCCCTCCCGGGCTCACCGATCCTCTACTACGGCGACGAGATCGGCATGGGCGACAACATCTGGCTCGGCGACCGCGACGCCGTCCGCACCCCCATGCAATGGACCCCCGACCGCAACGCCGGCTTCTCCTCCAGCGACCCCGGACGCCTCTTCCTCCCCACGATCATGGACCCCGTCCACGGCTACCAGGTCACCAACGTCGAGGCATCCATGTCCTCCCCCTCGTCGCTGCTCCACTGGACCCGCCGGATGATCGAGATCCGCAAACAGAACCCCGCCTTCGGCCTCGGCACCTACACCGAACTCCCCTCCTCCAACCCCGCCGTCCTCGCGTTCCTGCGCGAGCACGAGGACGACCTGGTGCTGTGTGTCAGCAACTTCTCGCGGTTCGCCCAGCCCACCGAGCTGGATCTGCGGGAGTTCGACGGACGCCATCCGGTCGAACTCTTCGGCGGGGTGCGTTTCCCGGCCATCGGTGAGCTGCCCTATCTGCTGACCCTGGGGGGGCACGGCTTCTACTGGTTCCGGCTCACCCGGGTGGCATCCCGTATCGGCCGTCGACTGTGAGCGTGCGCCGCCGAAAGGACGCGTCACCATGCCGAAGACCGCTTTTCCGCACCCGGACGCCAGCGGACTCGCCCGGCCCATGGCCTCCCTCGACGGGCTGCTGCGCGACTGGCTGCCACGGCAGCGCTGGTTCGCCGGCAAGGACCGGCCCGTCACGGAGCTGCGGCTGCTGTCGATGACCGAGCTGTTCCCGGGCTGTCTGCATCTGCTGGTGCACGCGGGACACGCGGGCGGCCCCGGCGCCGGGCACGGCCAAGTGCCCTCGCCCGGCGGCACCCCACCGCCCGGGGACTGCTACCAACTGCTCCTCGGCGTGCAGCAGCATCTGTCACCACGTCTGGGCCGGGCGCTGATCGGCACGACCCAGGAGGGTCCGCTGGCCGGACTCGTGGTGTACGACGCCCTCCAGGACCCGCGCTCGGCCCAACTGCTCCTGGAACGGCTGCGGCACCCCGGCACGGCCGGCCCGCTGCGCTTCGAGGCGGACCCGGCCGTACGGATCCCGCCCGCGCTGCCGCCCCGGCTGCTGGACGCGGAGCAGTCCAACACCTCCCTGGTGTACGGGGACGAGTTCATCCTCAAGGTGTTCCGGCGGATCCAGCCCGGCGTCAATCCGGACCTGGAGGTGACCGGCGCGCTGGCCCGGCAGGGGTGCCGCCGGGTACCGACCCCGGCGGCGTGGTTCCGTACCACTCAGCCCTACGGCGCCACGCTGGGCGTGCTCCAGCCGTTCCTGCGGGACGCGTCCGACGGCTGGACCCTCGCCCTCGACGCGCTGGCCACCGGCCAGGACTTCGCCACGCAGGCCGGCGAACTGGGCCGGGCGACGGCCGAGGTGCATCTGTCGCTGGCGGCGGCGTTCCCGGTGGGCGGCGACGCGGGGGCGGGCGGTGCGACGGCTGATGCCGGTCCCCTCGGCAGTGCCGATGCGGCCGATATGGCTGATGTGGTCACCGGACCCGGCGAGAGCGGTGGGCGTACGGCGGCGGCGATGGCCGAGCGGCTGGACGCCGCCGCGCACAGCGTGCCCGCGCTGCGGCCCTATGTACCGGGGCTGCGGTCCGCGTTCAGCGCGCTGGTCAGCTGTGACGCCGGGCCGCCCGCCCAGCGGATCCACGGGGATCTGCATCTGGGGCAGGTGCTGCGGGCGGGCCGGGAGTGGTTCGTCATCGACTTCGAGGGCGAGCCGTCGCGTCCGCTGGCCGAGCGGCGCAGCCCGCACTCCCCCGTCCGGGACATCGCGGGCATGCTGCGCTCCTTCGACTACGCGGCCCGGCAGCGCCGCCCGTGGCGTCCGGAGTGGGCCCGTCGCTGCCGGGAGGCGTTCTGCGCGGGCTATGCCGCCGGGTCCGGCTGGGACCCCCGAAAGAAGCACGCGCTGCTGCGTGCCTACGAGACAGACCGTGCCGTATATGAGGTGCTGTACGAGGCCCGGCACCGCCCCGACTGGCTGGCCGTACCGATGGCGGCCATCGAGCGGCTCGCCGTGAGAGGAGACTGAAAGCCGTGGCATTGCGCGACACCTCTTTGCCGGAGCCGTCCGGACCGGCCAGGTCCCCGGCGCCCCGACCGTCCAGGTCCCCGGCGCCCGGACCGTCCAGGTCCCCGGCGTCCGGACCGACCGTACCGACCGCGCCGGTCACGCCGACCGCACCGGTCACCCCGGTCCAGGAGGCACCCGGTCTGTCCCCGGAGGACCGGGGGCGGCTGCTGTCCGGCTCGCATCACGACCCGCACGCGCTGCTGGGCGCGCATCCGGTGCCGGGCGGGGTGGTGTTCCGGGCGCTGCGTCCGTTCGCCCGCGCGGTGGACGTCCGGATCGGCGAGCTGCGCCACCCGCTGGTGTCCGAGGGCGACGGCCTGTTCGCGGCGCTGCTGCCGACGGCCGGGATCCCGGCGTACACGCTGGTGGTGTCGTACGACGAGGGCGAGCAGGAGACGCACGACCCGTACGGTTTCCTGCCCGCGCTCGGGGAGCTGGACCTGCATCTGATCCGCGAGGGCCGGCACGAGCAATTGTGGAAGGCGCTGGGCGCCGAGCCGATGACCCATGAGGGGGTGACCGGCACCCGCTTCACGGTCTGGGCGCCGAACGCCCAGGGGGTCCGGGTGGCCGGCGACTTCACCTGCTGGGACGGCACGGCGTTCCCGATGCGCTCGCTGGGCGCGTCCGGGGTGTGGGAGCTGTTCCTGCCCGGCATCGGTGAGGGCGCCCGCTACAAGTTCGAGATCACCGCCCGCTCGGGCGGCCGTTTCCTCAAGGCCGACCCGATGGCCCGCCGCGCCGAGGTCCCGCCCGACACGGCGTCGATCGTGCACGCGTCGCACTACGAGTGGGGCGACGAGCGGTGGCTGGCCCACCGCGACGATCTGCCGGTGCACGAGGCCCCGTTCTCGGTGTACGAGGTGCACCTGGCGTCCTGGCGCCCGGGGCTGACGTACCGGGAGCTGGCGCGGGAACTCCCGGCCTATGTGAAGGACCTGGGCTTCACGCACGTGGAGCTGATGCCGATCGCCGAGCACCCGTTCGGCGGCTCCTGGGGCTACCAGGTCACCGGCTTCTACGCGCCGACCTCGCGGCTGGGCACCCCGGACGACTTCAAGCACCTGGTGGACGCCCTGCACCGGGCGGGCATCGGCGTGATCATGGACTGGGTCCCGGCGCACTTCCCCAAGGACGACTGGGCGCTGGCCCGGTTCGACGGGGAGCCGCTGTACGAGCCCGGGGACGCCCGACGGGCCGAGCACCCCGACTGGGGGACCCTGGTGTTCGACTACGGCCGGGTCGAGGTGCGCAACTTCCTGGTCGCCAACGCCGTGTACTGGTGCGAGGAGTTCCATATCGACGGGCTGCGGGTGGACGCCGTGGCGTCGATGCTCTACCTCGACTACTCGCGGGACTCGGGCCAGTGGACGCCGAATGTGTTCGGCGGCCGGGAGGATCTGGACGCGGTGGCGTTCCTGAAGGAGCTGAACGCGACCGTGTACCGGCGGGTGCCCGGGATCGTCACCATCGCCGAGGAGTCCACCGCCTGGGACGGCGTCACCCGCGCCACGGACGGCGGCGGTCTGGGCTTCGGGCTGAAGTGGAACATGGGCTGGATGCACGACTCGCTCCAGTACATGTCCCATGAGCCGGTCCATCGCAAGTACCACCACCACGACATGACGTTCTCGATGGTCTACGCCTACAGCGAGAACTACGTCCTGCCGATCTCGCACGACGAGGTGGTGCACGGCAAGCGCTCCCTGGTGTCGAAGATGCCGGGCGACTGGTGGCAGCAGCGGGCCGACCACCGCGCCTACCTCGCCTTCATGTGGGCCCACCCGGGTAAGCAACTCCTCTTCATGGGCCAGGAGTTCGCGCAGGGCGCCGAGTGGTCGGAGGCGCACGGGCCGGACTGGTGGCTGCTGGATCAGGGGTACGGGGCAAGGGCCGACCACCGGGGGGTACGGGACCTGGTGCGCGACCTGAACACCGTCTACCGGCGTACGCCCGCCCTGTGGCAGCGTGACACCGACCCGGCCGGGTTCGAGTGGCTCATCGGGGACGCGGCCGACGACAACGTCTTCGCGTTCGTACGGCGCGCGGCCGACGGCACCCCGCTGATCTCCGTCAGCAATTTCTCCCCGGTGGTCCGGCAGGGCTACCGGATCGGGGTCCGCGACGCCGTCCCGGCCTGGACGGAAGCCCTCAACACGGACGCGTCGCGGTACGGGGGCGGCGGGGTGAGCGCCGAGGGGCCGCTGAAGCCGCAAGCGGGCCATATCACCCTGACGCTGCCGCCCTTGGCGACCCTCTGGCTGCGGCCGGTCTGAGGGGGGCGGGGACGCGCAGGTCACAACCGACTCTCAGTTGTGTTTTCGGGTGACGCCCCGCACGGGAACCGGCTAGATTCCGACCACCGGTGATAACCGAGCCCGTCGGCGCAGTCACCCCCCGTACACCTCTGGAGCAGCGCATGCGCGAGAGGGCCCTCGCTCCCTCGGCCGGTCCGCCCCTCACCGCCGGCCTCGCCGACAGTGTCTTCCGCAAGGCCGACGAGGACCCCACCCTGCCGGTCCTCGCCCGTCGCCCCGACCCGGCCGCGCAGGTCTGGCAGGACGTGACGGCGGTGGAGCTGCGGGACCAGGTCCTGGATCTGGCCAAGGGGCTGGTCTCCTGCGGGATCAGCCCGGGCCACCGCGTGGCGATCATGTGCCGCAATCGGTACGAGTGGACGGTGTTCTGCTACGCCCTGTGGGCGGTGGGCGCCGAGGTCGTGCCGATCCATCCGGCGTCCTCGCGCGACCAGATCGCCTGGATCCTGCGGGACGCCGCCTGCTCCGCCGTGCTGGTCGAGGACGAGCACGGGGTGATGACGGTGGGGTCGGTGTGCGCGTCGCTGCCGACGCTGCGCCATGTGTGGCAGCTGGACGCGGAGGCCGTCGAGCAGATCGTGGCGCGCGGCACGCTCATACCGGCCACGACGGTGGACTCGCTGCGCCGGATCGTGCACCCGGACTCGACGGCCGCGATCACCTACACCTCGGGCACCACCGACCGTCCGCTGGGCTGCGCGATCAGCCACCGGGGCCTGGCCCACCCGTGCGATGTGCTCCTCGACGGCTGGGGCGGTACGGCGGCGGCGCCCGGCGAGCAGGCGCGGGTGCTGGCGTTCCTGCCGTTCTCCCATGTGTACGGGCTGATGGTGCAGACCCTGTGCGTCCGGGGCGGGGTGCGGTTGGCGCACGAGCCCGAACTCACCCAGGCGGCACTGTCCGCGGCCCTGCGCTCCTTCCGGCCGACGTATCTGTATCTGGTGCCGTCGCTGCTGGAGAAGATCTACAAGAATTTTCTGCGGGTGGCCCAGCAGGCCGGGCGGGGCGCGGTGTTCGAGCGGGCCGCGGAGACGGCACGGGCGTACGCGGCGGCGAGCGAGCGGCAGCGGCTCGGGCGGGGGTCGGGCCCCGGGCTCGATCTGCGGCTCCAGCACGCCCTGTACGAGCGGACGGTGTACCGGCGGCTGCGGGCCGCGCTGGGCGGCCGGGTGCTGCGGGGTGGCTCGGGCGGCACGCCCCTCAACCGTGATCTGGCCCTGTTCTACGAGGGCATCGGCATCCATGTGTCCGACAGCTACGGGCTGACGGAGACCAGCGGCGCGGTCACCATGCAGCCGCTGGGCCGGGAGAAGTCGGGCACGGTCGGCCAGGCGCTGCCCGGCATGGAGATCGCGATGGCGCCGGACGGGGAGATCGTGGTGCGCGGTCCGTCGGTGTTCCACGGCTATGTGAACGACGAGCGGGCGACCCGCTGGGTGCTGCGCGGCGGCTGGCTGGCCACCGGGGATCTCGGGTATCTGGACGGCGACGGCTATCTGACGATCACCGGCCGCAAGAAGGACGTCATCATCACGGGCGGCGGGACGAGTGTCTCGCCGTCGGCGCTGGAGCACCGGATGCGGGTGCATCCGCTGATCCATCAGGCGGTGGTGGTCGGGGACGGGCGGCCGTGCGTGGGTGCGCTGATCACCCTGGACCCGGATTTCCTGGCGCACTGGCGGACGGCGCTGGTGTGGCAGAGCGGGGCGCCGGGGCACGAGGACCGGGAGGAGAACGCGCTGCGCGAGGAGGTGGGGCGGGCGGTGGCGGCGGCGAACAGCGCGGTGTCGCGGGCGGAGTCGATCCGGGTGTTCCGGGTGCTGCCCCGGCCGTTCGCCGTGGAGGACGGGTTGCTGACGCCGTCGATGAAGCTGCGCCGGGACGCGATCGTGCGGCACTACGCCGCCGAGATCGAGGCGATGTACGAGGCAAGGTCGCGCCCGCCGCGTTCGGTGACCCGGGAGGACCCGCTGAGCTGGGACGACGCCGACAACGTCTTCCGCTGACCACCCGCTCGCGGCCCGTACCCGGCGCACAACGTCCCCAGGGCGTGCATCCTGGTCGGTGAGGCAGTCCCCGTCCCCCCTGGACCCGCGGAAGGGAAGGACACCGTGACACGACCCAGGATCCTGGTCGTCGGCGCAGGCTTCGCCGGAGTGGGCTGTGTGCGCCGGCTGGAGCGCAGGCTCGGTCCGGACGAAGCCGATGTCACCCTGGTGACCCCGTTCTCCTACCAGCTCTATCTGCCGCTGCTGCCGCAGGTCGCCTCCGGTGTGCTGACACCGCAGTCGATCGCGGTGTCCCTGCGGCGCAGCGGCAAGTACCGCACCCGGATCATCCCGGGCGGCGCGATCGGCGTGGATCTGCGGTCCAAGGTGTGTGTGATCCGCACGATCACCGACCGGATCGTCGACGTGCCGTACGACTACATCGTGCTGGCCCCCGGCAGTGTGACCCGCACCTTCGACATCCCCGGTCTGATCGACCACGGCTACGGCATGAAGACGCTGGCCGAGGCCGCCTACATCCGGGACCATGTGATCGCCCAGCTCGATCTCGCCGACGCCAGCCAGGACCCGGCCGAGCGGGCCTCACGGCTCCAGTTCGTGGTGGTGGGCGGCGGCTACGCGGGCACCGAGACGGCGGCCTGTCTGCAACTGCTGACCAGCAACGCGGTCAAGCGCTATCCGCGGCTCGACCCGGGCCTGATCAAGTGGCATCTCATCGACATCGCGCCGAAGCTGATGCCGGAACTGGGCGACAAGCTGGGCCTCAGTGCCCAGCGGGTGCTGCGCGAGCGCGGGGTGGAGATCTCGCTGGGTGTCTCCATCGCCAAGGCGCGCGCCCGGGAGGTCACCTTCACCGACGGCCGGGTGGTCCCCACCCGCACGCTGATCTGGACGGCCGGGGTGGTGGCCAGCCCGCTGATCGCGACGCTCGACGCGGAGACCGTGCGCGGACGGCTCGCGGTGAACGCCGAGCTGAATCTGCCGGGGTACGACGGGGTGTTCGCGCTGGGCGACTCGGCGGCGGTGCCGGATCTGGCCCAGGGCGAGGAAGGGGCGGTCTGCCCGCCGACCGCGCAGCACGCCATGCGGCAGGGCCGCACGGCCGCCGACAACGTCATCGCCACGCTGCGGGGCGTGCCCATGACCCCGTACCGCCACAAGGATCTGGGGCTGGTGGTCGATCTCGGCGGGAAGGACGCGGTGTCCAAGCCGCTCGGTGTGGAGCTGCACGGGGTGGCCGCCCAGGCGGTGGCCCGGGGCTACCACTGGTCGGCGCTGCGCACCAATGTGGCCAAGACCCGGGTGCTGACCAACTGGATGCTGAACGCGGTCGCGGGCGACGATTTCGTGCGGACCGGCTTCCAGAGCCGCAAGCGGGCCAAGCTGGGCGACTTCGAGTATGTGCACGCGTACCTCACGCCGGAGCAGGTGCGGGAGCGCACGGAGGGTGGGGCGGATGTGGCGGGGAGGTCATGACCCCAGACGGACGTGGCGGGGAGGTCATGACCCCGGCCGGACGTGGCGGGCAGGGCGTGGCCCTGTCCGGACGTGACTCCCCTCACCCCTTATGACGGTAATTATGTGAAGTTCTGGTGCATGGTTTATCGTTCACCCATACGTGGTCATGGGGTCGACCGGAGCCGTCCCCCATGCGCCACCGCTTACGGCCCTGGCTGGCCACCCCCGTCCAGCCAGGGCTTTTTCATACCCGTGTGCCGGTGGTGGGCGCCAAGGTGCCCGGGGCGCCGGGAGCGGCTGAAATGGGCATAGGGACAGCACGGAACGCCATCCCGGCGGACGTCGTCCCGGCGAGGAGCCCCACGCCATGACCAAAGCGACGAAGCTGCTGACCGCCCTCCCCCAGCCCCAGCGCGACCGGCTGATGGGACTGGCGCACGAGGTGTCCTTCCCCGAGGACTGCCGGATCTTCGAGGCGGGCGGCGACGCCGACCGGTTCTGGGTGATCCGCTCGGGCGCCGTCTCGCTCGACCAGCAGGTGACCCCGGAGCGGCGGGTGAAGGTCGCGGGACTGGGCGCGGGCGATCTGCTCGGCTGGTCGTGGCTCTTCCCGCCGTACCGGTGGGACTTCGGCGCGGAGGCGTTCAGCCCGGTGCGGACGTACGAGTTCGAGGCCGGGGCCGTGCTGGTGCTGTGCGAGGAGGATCCGCAGCTCGGCATGTCGCTGATCCGGCTCGTCGCCGAGATCCTCGCGCACCGGCTGGAGGTGACCCGGGGGCGGCTGCTGGAGGCGTACCAGATGCAGCGGCGGACGTGGTGAGGCGGTGTGCTCAGTCGCCGTTCAGCAGGGCTACGACCCGTTCCGCGACGCCCCTCGCCGAGGACGGGTTCTGGCCGGTCACCACCCGCCGGTCGACCACCACGTGCGGGGCGTAGACCCCGGCGTGGGTGTGCAGGGCGCCGCGCTCGGTGAGGGCGGCCTGGAGGAAGAACGGGATCACGTCGGCCATCTCCGAGGCCCGCTCCTCGTCATCGGTGAAGCAGGTGACCTCCCGGCCCGCCAGCAGCGGCGTCCCCTGCGGGGTGCTGAGGCCGAGCAGCCCGGCGGGGCCGTGGCAGACGGCGGCGATCACCCCGCCCGCCGCGTGGACGGCGTCACCGATCCGCGCGATGTCCGGGTTGCCGGGGAAGTCCCACATGGTGCCGTGTCCGCCGACGTAGAGCACGGCGTCGTAGCCGGCCGGGTCGACGTCGGCCAGCGGTACGGCGGCGGCCAGGTCGACCGTGTCGAGGAAGGCCCGCTGCGCCGGGTCGCCGAGGTCCGCCCCGTCGATCGGTGAGCGCCCGCCGCGCGGCGAGGCGAGGTCGACCGGAGTCCGGCCCGGGTGAACACCTCCCAGGGGTGCGCCGCCTCCGCCGGCCAGAAGCCGGTACGGCGGCCCGTGTCACCGAGTTCGCCATGGCTGGTGAGCACGAACAGGACGGTCTTGCCTGCGCTCATCTCTGCGGTCTCCTGTCGTCACGAGGCGGGACTCACGCCTCCAGCGGGTCCGGGACCCGGGCCGTGCTCGACGGGTCCCGGATCAGGTCGGCGGCCCGTTCGGCGAGGGCGACCACCGGGGCGTTGGTGTTGCCTCGCGGCACCGCCGGGAACACCGAGGCGTCGGCCACCCGCAGCCCGGCGACGCCGCGCACCCTCAGCTGCGGGTCGCACACCGCCCCCGGGTCGCCGCCCATGGCGCAACTGCTGGTGGGGTGACGCATGGTGACCAGGTCCCGGCGGATCCAGTCCCGGATCGCCGTCTCGCCGTCGATGTCCGGCCCCGGGGCCAGCTCACCCTCGGTGAGGTCGGCGAACGGGCGGTGCGCGGCGATCTCCCGGGCGAGCCGCACCCCGGCGGCCAGCACCTCCAGATCGCCCTCGTGGGTCAGATGGCCCGGGTCCAGGGCGGGCGCGGCGGCGGGGTCGGCCGAGCGCAACCGCACCTCTCCCCGGCTGCGCACCTCGACCGCCGTGACCAGGACGGAGATCAGCGGTTCGGCGGCGGATCCCGGGCCGGGCGGCGCGGGCGGTACGACGTGGTACTGGAGGTCGGGTCCGGCCAGCCCCTCCCGGGTGTGCAGGAAGGCGCCGCTCTCGCCGCCGTTGGAGGCCAGCGGGCCCCGGCCCAGCAGCCGCCACAGCAGTTCGGCGCGAGCCGGTGCCAGCAGGTCGGCGCGGGAGGGGAGGGCCCGCCAGACCATCGTGCAGCGCGGATGGTCCTGGAGCCCGGCGCCGACCGCCGGTGACTCGGCCAGCACCGGGATGCCGTACGCGCGCAGTTGCCCGGGGTCGCCGACGCCGGAGAGCATGAGGAGCTGCGGGGAGCGGATCGCCCCGGCGCACAGCACCACCTCGGCGGCCCGGACCTGGTGCGGGACCCCGCCCGACAGATAGGCGACGCCGATCGCCCGGCCGTGGTCGATCAGGACGCGGGTGACCAGGGAGCCGGTGCGCACGGTGAGGTTGGGGCGGGTCAGCGCGGGGCGCAGATAGGCGTCGGCGGTGGACCAGCGGCGGCCCCGGCGCTGGGTGAGCTGGTAGAAGCCGGCGCCGTCGGGCCGGCCGCCGTTGAAGCCGCCGCCGGGGCCGAGGCCCTGGGCGCGGGCGGCGGCCACCCAGGCACGGGTGGTGCGATGGCGTTGCCGGGGGTCCTCGATGGCGAGGGGGCCGGTGGTGCCCAGGCCCGTCGGCCTGCCGCGTCCCGCCCGGCCGTCCGAGCCGGTCGCCGTGGACCGGCCCCGATAGCCCTCGGCGCGGCGGAAGTAGGGCAGCAGGTCCTGATATCCCCAGCCGGCGCAGCCATAGGTGTCGCGCCAGGCGTCGAAGTCGGCGTGGCTGCCGCGGACATAGATCATCGCGTTGGTGGAGGAGGTGCCGCCGAGGACCCGGCCGCTGGGCCAGGCGACCGTGCGGCCCTCGGCGTGGGGCTGCGGTTCGGTGGCGTAGTCCCAGTCGTAGGGGCCCTTCAGCAGCCGGGGCATCGCGGCCGGGACATGGAGGTCGCGGGCGGTGTCGGGTGGGCCGGCCTCCAGGAGCAGGACCCGGGCGGCGGGGTCCTCGCTGAGCCGGGCGGCCAGCACGCTGCCCGCGCTGCCGGCGCCGACGACCACATGGGAGTACTCCTCGTCAGGGGGTGAGGGGTGCGGGGACAAGGCGGCCTCCTGGAGCCACGGCGGGTACGGCGGGGTCAGCCGCGGATCGCACCGGCCATGATCCCGCCGACGATCTGCCGCCCCAGCAGGGCGAACACGACCAGTACGGGCAGGGTGGCCAGGGCGGTCCCGGCAAGAATCAGTGAGTAGTCCTGGAAGTAGCCGGCGGACAGGGTGGACAGGGCTACCTGGACGGTGGGGTCGTCGGGGTTGAGGACCACCAGAGGCCAGAAGAAGTCATTCCACGCCTGCATGAAGGTGAAGACGCCGAGCACGGCTGCGGCCGGGCGGACGGCGGGCACGATGACATGCCAGTAGACACGAGTGGTGTGGCAGCCGTCCAGCATGGCGGCGTCGATCAGTTCGTCGGGGACGGCGTCCAGGATGAACTGGCGCATCCAGAAGACACCGAACGCGGTCACCATGCCCGGCACGATGACCGCCTCCAGGCGCCCGGCCCAGCCCAGCTCGCCCATGAGGAGGTAGAGCGGGATGATGCCGAGCCGGGTCGGGACCATCATGGTGCCGATCACCACCAGCAGCAGTCCCTGCCGCCCCCGGAACCGGAGCTTGGCGAAGGCGAACCCGGCGAGGGAGCTGAACAGCAGCACGGACAGGGTGATCGAGCCGGACACCACCAGGGAGTTCAGAAGTGCCTTCTGGAACTCCACGGTGTCGAACACCCGGGCGAGGTTGGCGAAGAGATGGCCGCCGGGGACCAGCGGGGGCGGGGTCCGGCCGACCGCCTCGTTGTCGTGCGAGGCGACCACCAGGGTCCAGTACAGGGGGAACGCGGAACCGAGGACGATCGCGCCCAGGATCGCGTAGGTGAGCGGCCCGGCCCGGTCGAGCCGGCGCAGCCCGCCCCGGCGGCGACGCCGGGCGGACCGGCCGCGCGGCGGTGGTCCGGAGGGCGGGGCGGTGGTGTGCGGGGTGCCGGCGGTCGTGGTCATCCCGGCCCTCCCAGCGTCGGCCCGGTCATCGGCTGGACCGGATGCGGCGGGTGATCAGGTGGTTGACGGCGGAGGCGATGACGATCACCAGGAACATCACCCAGGCGATGGTGGACGCGTAGCCGAAGTCGAACTGGCGGAAGCCCTGTTCGTAGAGGTAGACGGTGAGGGTCTGGAACTGGCGGTCGGAGCCGCCGGTGACCCCGCCGGGAGTGGGGTCGAACAGCAGGGGTTCGGCGAAGAGCTGGAGGCCCTGGATGGTCGAGATGACGACCGTGAAGATGATCACCGGGCGGAGCGCCGGGACGGTGATGTGCCGGAAGAGCTGGAAGCCATTGGCCCCGTCCGTGCGAGCGGCCTCGTACCGTTCACGCGGGATGGTCTGCATCGCGGCGAGGTGGATGAGCGCGTTGTAGCCGGTCCAGCGCCAGATGACCATGGCGCCCATCGTCCAGGAGGAGATCTTCGGCCCGGTGGTGGCGCTGCTGAGCGTCTCCTCCCTGGAGGAGGCGATCACCGTCGCCAACGGGACGCCGTACGGCCTGTGCGCCGCGATCTTCACCGGCGACCGGAACCGGGGCCGCCGCTTCGCGCGGGCCTGGACGCGGGCCGGGTCGGCATCAACCTGCCGACCTCGGTGGGCGACCTGCGGGTACCGGGCGGTGGCCGCAAGAACAGCGGGCGGGGCGAGTACGAGGGGGCGGGCGACGGGATCGCGTTCTTCACCCACCTGAAGCCGATCTTCTTCGCGACGTAGGTCTGCCGACCGGTCCGGGTAGGGCGGAGCCCCACCGTGGCTTGCATGGTGGGGCTCGCGTACGGGGGCTGCTCGGGCCGGGTCGTCAGATCGCGCCGAATCCCCCGGCCTTGACACCCGCTACGAAGGAGGCGAACGGGCCGACGGGGACGTCCAGTATCGGACCCGTCGGATTCTTGGAATCACGGACGGGGACCACGCCGCGCGCGACGACAAGGTTGGTGGCGACCTCGACGCAGTCGCCGCCGTTGTTGCTGTAAGAAGAGGTGAACCAGCGGGGGGAGTCGGTCGTCACGGGATGCCCTTTCGTACCTGCTCGATCATGGCCACGGATGCCGTCTGGGACATAGCTACGGCCTGTAGCTGATGGTAAGCCGTCAACACGGGCGCCACGGAAGTGGTTTCGCGGTCGAGATTCCCTTGCGCCTGGGACTCGGCGTAGCAGATCACGGACCGGTCCGGCAGGGTCAGGAGATTGACCGGCAGGTCGAACGTGCGGCGCTCCCCTATCTCATACGGCGCCACCTGTAGCAGCGTGTTGGGCAACTCGGCGAACTCGATCAGATAGGCCAGTTGCGCGTCCATGAGAGCAGTCCCGCCAACTGGTCGACGGATACAGCTTTCATCCATGGTCACAAAGACCATGGGGGGCCGAGGGCGGAGCAACGTGGCCTGCCGCTCGGCCAGAAACGTGACGCGTTCATCCGCCTGTTCGGCCGTGATGGCGCCCCTCTGCATGGCGCTGTCGGCAAGCACCCGCGCGTACTCCGGTGTCTGCAACAAACCAGGAATGATCCCAATGTTGTACAGCCGGATTTCTACCGCACGGGCCTCGTACTTGACGTACTCCGGGAAGCCCTCCAGCAACGCACCTTGCTTGATCTCGCGGTAGTAGCGCTCGAACGCGTCTGCGGTGCCGACGAGGCCAAAGACGCGGTCTGCACTACGCGAGAAGCGGAGAGTTGGAGACTTCCGTCCAGTTTCAACCGCCGAAATATGCACGCTGGAGTACTCCATGCACGCGGCAAGGTGCTCTTGAGTCCAGCCGCGAGCCTCTCGCAAGCTGCGCAGACGTGCCCCATAGGCCGCCTGTGGCGATGCATCCGGGTTTAACTCCTTGCGATTCAAGGACTGTCAACCAACCTTTCGTTCTCAACCAGCAGCTTGAAGGATGCCCAGGTGCGAGCCACTCTGAACCTCCCCAGTAGTGACACTACTACGGAGAGGAGCGGCCATGACGGCACAGAACGTTCCCACGGACAGACCAGAACCCGCACACATTCCGGAACTCGGCGCAATCGTGGTGGACACCAGCCGCGACCGCACTGGCGAGTTCCGAGGCGTCGTCGGCCCCTACTGGTCGCTGCGACCAATCCGTGGCGGGACCGAATGGGAGGCCCACCCCGCGCGCGTCCGCCCCGCGAGCCCCGCCGAACGGCTCAGCGCCGAGAACGCTCGGGTGAACGCGCGGAGTCGGAGGGCGTTGCTGTGAGCGCCCCGGGCCGATGACCGTCCCGGCGGAGCCCTCGTGCCACTGGGCCGAGGTGCGGGCGGAGGGACCGGTCCACGGCCGGCGCGGGACAGTGCCGTACGTGCTCGGCACGTTCCGGACGCCCCATCTGGGGCTCGCCCTGCGCCGGCTCCGCCGCGAGGCACTGTTGATCGTGGATCGGCTCGACCCCGACCCCGCGCGCTCGGCGTGGGTGCGGCCCGCGATGCGTACCGCGGCCGTGCCGGTGCCCGGCTGTCCCTCGGAACTGCGGGTGTGGGCCACCGATCCGGACGAGCAGCACGAGGCACGGGAGGTCGTCAGAGGCGGGCACCCGCTCCACGCCACCTTTCCGGACACTGACTGCGCCTCCATCTTGTCCGTCCGGCTGGTCGGGGCCGTCACCCAGCGGCACCCCCTCTTCGTCCTCGCCGACGCCCCCCCCGGACGACCGGCCTCAGATCCGGTACCGCCGAAGCGCCGGTACCGTCACCGCCAGTGCCAGCATCGCCACCACCACCAGCAACCCCCCGCCCGTCACAGCCGCCCGGGGGCCGAAGGCCGAGCCCGCCGTGCCGTGGAGGACGTCGGCCAGGCGGGGGCCGCCCGCCACGACCACCGTGAAGACGCCCTGCATCCGGCCGCGCATCTCGTCGGTCGCCGCCGAGAGGAGGATCGCGCCCCGGAACACCATGGACACCATGTCCGCGACCCCGGCGACGACGAGGAACGCGACGGCGATCCAGAGGGTCGTGGTCAGGCCGAAACCGGCGATCGCCAGGCCCCAGACCACGACCGCGCCGATCACCATCCACCCGTGCCGCCGCACCCGCGAGAACGTGCCGGAGAACAGTCCGCCGGCCACCGCCCCGACCGGGATCGCCGCGAACAGCAGGCCGAGGGCGAGACCCTCGCCGTAGGAGCCGTAGGTCTCGGCGGCGAGTTGCGGGAACAGGGCGCGGGGCATGCCGAGGACCATGGCGATGACATCGGCGAGGAAGGACAGCAGCAGCACCTTGTGCAGGGCGATGTAGCGGAAGCCCTCGGCGATCTCCCGGATGCCCGCCCGGCGTTTGGCGACGGCCTTCAGAGGTGGCAGGGCGGGGAGCCGCGCCACCGCCCACACCGCCACGCACAGGGCCACGGCGTCGATCAGATACAGCTCGGCCAGGCCGATCACCGGGATGAGCGCGCCTGCCAGAAGTGGTCCGGCGACCAGACCTGTCTGCATCACCGTGGAGCCCAGGGCGTTGGCCGCGGCCAGCTCGTCCTCAGGGACCAAGCGGGCGATGGAGGCATTGCGGGCGGGCGCGTTCAGCCCGAAGAACGCCTGCTGGAGCGCGAGCAGCACCATCAGCACGGCGACGGAGTCGAGCCCGATGAGGGCCTGGATCCAGAAGAGTACGGAGGTCACCGCGATACCCGTGTTGGTGACCAGGAGGAGCGTGCGGCGGTCCACGGTGTCGGCGATGGCGCCGCCCCACAGCGCGAACACCACCATGGGCAGCAGCCCGGCGAAGCTGGCGTAGCCGACCCAGGCCGAGGAACCGGTGAGGTCGTAGACCTGCTTGGGCACGGCCACGGCGGTCAGCTGGCTGCCGACGGCCGTGACGATGGTGGACGCCCACAGCCTGCGGTAGGCGGGGCGGCGCAGCGGGCGGGTGTCCATCGCCCAGCGGCGCCGGGTGCGTTCCGGCCGCTCACGGGACGCCGGATCGGCCTCCGGTTCCTCGGTGCTGCTCTCGCTGGTGTCCACGGGCTTCCTGGTTGCTCGTTACATCTTTCGAATCGGCGTCAGTCACTATCGCAGGGCGGGCCGGGTCCGGGAGGACCGTCTCGACCGGCGGTGCTCCCCATCACGCTCCGGCTATCAGGGTGACGCCCAGGGTGATCATCGTCGCGGCCACGAAGCCGTCCAGGATCCGCCAGGCGGTCGGTTTCGCCAGCCAGCGGCCGAGCAGCCGGGCCCCGAAGCCGAGCGCCGCGAACCAGCACAGGCTCGCGACGACCGCGCCGATACCGAAGGTCCAGCGCAACTCGCCCCGGTCGGCGGCGACCGAGCCGAGCAGGAACACCGTGTCGAGATAGACGTGCGGGTTGAGCCAGGTCAGGGCGAGGCAGGTGAGGACGGCCCGGCGGCGGGAACCGGCTTGCGCGCCGGCGTCGCTCAGGGCGTTCCCGGCGGGGCGGATCACCCGGCGGGCGGCGAGGGCGCCGTAGCCGAGCAGGAAGGCGCCGCCGATCCAGGCGACCACCGTCAGCGCCTGCGGCCAGGCCACCACGATCGCGCCGACCCCGGCGACGCCGAGCGTGATCAGCAGGGCGTCGGACAGGGCGCAGATGGCGACCACCGCGAGGACCGCGTCCCGGCGCACGCCCTGCCGCAGGACGAAGGCGTTCTGGGCGCCGATCGCGACGATCAGGGAGAGGCCGGTGCCGAATCCGGCGGTCGCGGCGGACAGGGCTGGTGGCAGGGCGGTGGACAGCGTGACGGACAGTGCGGTGGACATGTCTGGGACGCTAAGAGCTGCGATCACCCCGTGTACAGCTAAAGATTCTTACGTATCCTTAGCGCTTGTGAAGGTGAGCGCTCTTGACTGACGACGAATTCGGCGGGACCGGCCTGCCCGATCTCCCCCTCGACCAGGTCCGCACGCTGCTCGCGGTGGTCGACGAGGGCACGTTCGACGCGGCGGCGGCAGCGCTGAATGTGACGCCGTCGGCGGTCAGTCAGCGGGTGAAGGCCCTGGAGCAGCGCACGGGCCGGGTGCTGCTGATGCGGACGAAGCCGGTGCGGCCCACCGAGTCCGGCGAGGTACTGGTCCGGCTCGCCCGGCAACTGGCCCGGCTGGAGCGGGACGCGTTCGCCGAGCTGGGCCTGACCCGGGACGGGGAACCGGCCCGCGTGTCGGTCGCCGTGAACGCGGACTCGCTGGCCACCTGGTTCCTCGGCGCCCTGACCCGGCTGCCGCGCGGCGCGGCGCTCGGCTTCGAGCTGTACCGCGAGGGCGAGGACCACACCGCGACCCTGCTGCGGGAGGGCCTGGTGATGGCGGCGGTCACGTCGTCGCCGGACCCGGTGCCGGGCTGTTCGGTACGGCCGCTGGGGCGGATGCGGTACGTGCCCGTGGCCACCCCGGGGTTCGTCGAGCGGGAGTTGCGCGGGCGTCCGCTGCGGGACGCGCTGAGCGTGGCCCCGGTCATCGCCTTCGACCGCCGCGACGACGTCCAGGACGATTTCGTACGCCGCCTCCCTGGTGAACACGGTGACGGCAGCGGCGGCGCGAGCGGGCTGCGCCACTACGTACCGTCGTCGGAGGGGTTCGCCGCGTGTGTCGCCGCCGGGCTCGGGTGGGGGCTGGTGCCGGAGGCCCAGGCGGACCCCCTGCTGGCCACCGGACAGTTGGTCACGCTCCTCCCCGGGCGGACGGTGGACGTCCCGCTGTACTGGCAGCAGTGGAAGCTGGACTCCCCCGCGCTGGCGACGCTCGCCGACGCGGTCGTCACGACCGCCGCCGAATCCCTGCGCAACTGATCCGGCGTCATGACATGACCCGAGCGAGCGGCCATACGGGGAGAAACCACCTGATACAGACTTTCCGATGTACGCTCCGGGCACACCGCCCCCTCCCCTGGAAGGGTCCCCCGTGAGCGTCCGCGTCCGCCGTGTCTACGAAGCCCCCGACCCCGGCGACGGCCTGCGCGTGCTGGTCGACCGGCTGTGGCCGCGCGGAGTGTCCAAGGACGCGGCGCACCTCGACAGCTGGCCGAAGGGGCTCACCCCCTCGGACGAACTACGCCGCTGGTTCCACGCCGGACAGGGCTCGTACGAGGAGTTCGCGCGGCGGTACGAGGCCGAGCTTGCCGCGCCCGAGGCGGCCGAAGCACTGGAGGGACTGCGCGCGTCGGTGGCGGCGGGACCGGTGACGCTGCTGACGGCGGCGAAGGAGCCGGAGCACAGCCATGCGGCCGTACTGCTCCGGCTCCTGACGTCCTGACGTCCTGACGGGCAGAGCCGCCCGCCTCCGACCGCCGTCAGCCCCCTGTCAGTCCCCCCCTGTCAGCCTCTTGTCAGCCCGTCTGACCCGCCGCCGACCGGCCCGCCGCACGGCCCGAGAACAGGCAGCCGCCCAGGAACGTGCCCTCCAGGGCGTTGTATCCGTGCACGCCACCGCCGCCGAACCCGGCCACCTCACCGGCCGCGTACAGCCCTTCGACGGGCTTCCCGTCGGTGCCAAGGGCGCGGGAGTCAAGGTCGGTCTGGATGCCGCCGAGGGTCTTGCGGGTGAGGACGTGCAGCTTGACGCCGACCAGCGGGCCCGCCTCGGGGTCCAGCAGGCGGTGCGGGGTGGCGACCCGGCCCAGGCGGTCGCCGATGTAGCGGCGGGCGTTGCGGATGCCCTGGACCTGGGCGTCCTTGCTGTAGGGGTTCGCCAGTTGGAGGTCACGGGACTCGATCTGGCGGCGCAGCCCGTCCACGTCGAGGAGTGGCTTGTCGGTGAGGGCGTTCATCCGCTCCACGAGCTGTTCCAGGGTGGGCGCGGTGACGAAGTCGGCGCCGCTGCGCAGGAACGCCCGCACCGGGCCGGGCGCCCCCTTGCCGAGCAGCCGGTCGCGCAGCACGGCCTTGCGGTCCTTGGCGGTGATGTCGGGGTTCTGCTCGGAGCCCGACAGCGCGAACTCCTTCTCGATGATCTTCCGGGTGAGGACGAACCAGGAGTGGTCGTACGCCGCGATGTCCTCGGTGGTGCGCAGATGGCGCAGGGTGCTGAGGGTGTCGTAGCCGGGCAGGCAGGGGTCGGGAAGACGGCGGCCGAGGGCGTCGAACCACATCGAGGACGGGCCGGGCAGGATGCGGATGCCGTGGCCGGGCCAGACGGGGTCCCAGTTCTGGACGCCCTCGGTGTAGTGCCACATGCGGTCGCGGTTGACCAGGCGGACGCCGGCCTCGGCGCTGATGTCGAGCATCCGGCCGTCGACGTAGGCGGGGACGCCGGTGATCATCCGGGCGGGCGGGGTGCCGAGCCGCTCGGGCCAGTGGCGGCGGACGATGTCGTGGTCGGCGCCGATCCCGCCGGAGGTGACGATCACGGCCTGGGCGGTGAGGGCGAACTCGCCGGTCGCCTCGCGGCTGGAGGAGACGCCGCGCGGGGAGTCGTCCTCGGCGAGGAGCGTGCCGCGCACCCCGCGCGCGGCGCCGTCCTCGATGACCAGGGCGTCGACGCGGTGGCGGTGGTGGAAGGTGAGCAGCCCGTCGCGGGCGGCCTGCCGGGCGTACTCCACGAACGGTTCGACCACGCCCGTGCCGGTGCCCCAGGCGATGTGGAAGCGGGGTACGGAGTTGCCGTGGCCGTCGGCGCGCAGATCGCCGCGTTCGGCCCAGCCGACGGTGGGCAGCAGCTTGATGCCGTGCCCGTCCAGCCAGGACCGCTTCTCCCCGGCCGCGAACTCCACATAGGCGCGGGCCCAGCGCACGGCCCAGGAGTCCTCGTCCGCCACGCGGTCGAAGCGGGCGCTGCCCTGCCAGTCGTTCCAGGCCAGGTCGAAGGAGTCCTTGATCTTCAGCCGGCGCTGTTCCGGCGAGTCGACCAGGAACAGGCCGCCGAAGGACCAGAACGCCTGGCCGCCGAGGTTGGCCGCGTTCTCCTGGTCGACCAGGGCGACCCGGCGGCCCCGGCTGGTGAGTTCGTGCGCGGCGACCAGGCCCGCGAGTCCGGCTCCGACGACGATGACGTCCGCGTCCATGGCGGCGTTTCCCTTCTCGTGTCTCGTGTCACGTACAGGTCATTCGGATCGTGCGGGTCATGCGGATCGTGCGGGTGCGTCGCCGCCTTTCGCCAGCAGCGCCGTGAGGAGTTGCTTCAGCCAGGCCCGCGCGCTGTCCACGTCGTGGTCCAGCAGGAGTTGCACGGTGACCCCGTCGTAGGCGGCGACGACCGCGCGGGCGGCGCCCTCGGTGTCGCCGAGGACGGCGGGCAGGGTGGTGTGGCCCCGGGCGCGGCGCAGCCGTTCGGCGATGGCGGCGCGCAGCCGGGCCCGGTGTTCGAGCAGGGTCGCGGCGACGGCCGGGTCCCGGGCGGCGTGCACCAGGAAGTCCGTCTTGACCAGGAGCCAGTCCCGGTCGAGCAGGAGCACTTCGGTGACCCGGTCGACGGCGGCCGGTACGTCGAGTCCGGGCCCGTCCTGGGCGAGCGCCCCGGCGACCTGCTCGGCGATCAGCTCGGCCCGGTCCCGGTAGAGGGCGAAGAACAGTTCGTCGAGGCTGGCGAAGTTGGAGTAAAAGGCGCCCCGGCTGTATCCGGCGGCCTCGCACACCTCTTCGATGGAGACCCGCCCGAATCCCTTCGCGGCGAAGACGGCGAAGGCCGCGTCGAGCAGGTTCGCCCGGGTCCGCACCCGGCGCTTGGTCACCCGCCGGGGTGCCGCCTCGTCCGCCACCTCGTCCGCCACCTCGTCCGCCACCCCGTCAGCCACCATGCCCGCCGGCCACTCCGTCCGCCTCCACGCCCGTGAGGGCCTATTTGGATACGTGAATGTATCCGATACAGGAATGCATCCAAAGGGTCCGGACGGCACCGGTTCCGAACGGGCCCGGACGACACCGAACGCGGGGATGGCCACGAACGCCGGGATGGCCCCCGAACGCCAGGATGGAACATACATTCGATTACGGAGTACGCTGAGGTCATGACCGCGCACCTCCAGGGCTCCCTCTTCGACCAGACCGACCAGGTGCGGCTGGGCAGGCTCGACGAGATCCGCCGGACCGTCCTCGGCTCCGGCGCCTGGATCGACGTACTGCCGGGCTGGCTGACGGGTGCCGACGCGCTGTTCGCCCAGCTGGCACCGGCCGTCCCGTGGCGGGCCGAGCGGCGGACGATGTACGACCAGGTGGTGGACGTACCACGGCTGCTCGCGTTCTACCGGCAGGGCGAGACGCTGCCGCATCCGGTGCTGGAGGAGGCCCGGGTGGCGCTGTCCGCGCACTACGCCGAGGAGCTGGGCGAGCCGTTCACCACCGCCGGGCTGTGCTTCTACCGCGACGGCCGGGACAGTGTGGCCTGGCACGGCGACCGGATCGGGCGCGGGGCCCGGGAGGACACCATGGTGGCGATCCTCTCCGTGGGCGCGCCGCGCGATCTGCTGCTGCGCCCGGTGCACGGCGGTGACTCGGTACGGCGGCCCCTGGGCCACGGCGATCTGATCGTGATGGGCGGTTCGTGCCAGCGGACCTGGGAGCACTGCGTACCGAAGACCGCGCGGGCGGCGGGACCGCGCATCAGTGTGCAGTTCCGCCCGCACGGCGTGCAGTGAGGTGTGGCGTGGGACGAGAGGAGAGCCTCGGAGGTGGTGACTGCCGGAAGGGTGTCCTCCTCCCCCGGCCTCCCCGACACTGGCCGCACATCGCCTGGATGGAGCGGAGGGGTCGATGGCGGCTCAGGGCGAGGGGTCCGACGGCACACGCGCGGCGCCCCGGCGCACGGAACTCGACACCCTGCGCGTCCTGATCGTCATCGGCCTGATCTTCTTCCACTCCGCCCTGGTCTTCGCCCCGGACAACGACTTCTACGTCAAGAATGAGAGCACCACCGAGGTCGTCACCGTGCTCTCCGGACTCGGCGTGGTGTGGGCGATGCCCATCCTGTTCCTGGTGGCCGGGCTCGGCGCCCGGCACTCGCTGCGGCGGCGCGGACCGGGCGGCTTCGCCCGCGAGCGCCTGCTGCGGCTCGGTGTGCCGCTGGTGGTCACCACGCTCGTCCTGACCCCGCTCCCCCAGTGGCTGCGGCTGCGCGCGGCAGACCCCGGCCACCACGAGTCGTATCTCGCCTTCTGGCCGCGCTTCTTGGCCGTACGGCCGGATCCGGCGGACTTCCCGTTCGTGCTGGACGGTGAGCATTTCGAGACGGGGCATCTCTGGTTCGTCGTGCTGCTGCTGACGTTCAGCCTGCTGCTCGCGCCCGTCGCCGGGCCGCTGGCCGGCGGGGCCGAGCCGCTGGCCGCCGCCATGGACCGGCGCCCGGCGCTGCTGCTCCTGCCCGCGCTGCCCCTGGCCGCGCTCGACGCGCTGTACATGGAGGGGGGCTTCGCGGGCTGGAACCGGTGGGCCTATCTGGTGTTCTTCCTGTACGGGTACGCGCTCGCCGACGACCTGCGGATCCGCGCGGCGACCCGGCGGCTGGCCCGGCCGGTCGGTGTGCTGGGGCTGCTGCTGTTCGCGGCGACGGCGCCGGGGTTCATGACGCTGGACGATCCGTTCACCGACCGGGCGGCGTTCGCCGTGCTGACGCGGGCGCTGTTCGGGGCGGCGGGATGGTGCTGGGTGGTGGCGATCCTGGGGCTGCTGGACCGGCCGGAGCGGGCGGAGGTGCCGTCGTCGCCGGGCCGGGCGCGGGTGCGGGCGTATCTGGCCGGGGCCGCCCTGCCGGTGTATGTGCTGCACCAGCCGATCGTGGTCGCCGTCGCCTATGGCGTGGTCGGCTGGCCCGCGCCGATGGTGGTGAAGTACACGGCGATCGTGGCCGGGTCGCTGGTAGTGATCTTCGCGGTGTACGAGGTGGGGATCCGGCGGACGCGGGTGACCCGGTTCCTGCTGGGAATGCGCACCGGGCCGCCACCCACGCCCGCCGGGTGATCTGCTTTCCTTGTCCGGGCCGGAATTCCTTGTTCCGGCCGGATTTCTCTGTCCTGGTTGCGGTCTTCCGGTCGGGTTCCCCGGTCCCGGCCGGGCGGGAACGCGAGCTTCGGGACGGTTCATGCGGGCGGATGTACGGCAGGTCGCGGACGGCACCTATCTGGTGCACGGCTCGCAGACGAACTGGGTGATCCTCACCGAGGGGGACGCGCTCACGCTGATCGACACCGGCTATCCCGGCGACCGGGAGTCGCTGCTCGACTCCCTCGCGCGGGTGGGCGGCACACCGGAGGCGGTCACGGCCGTACTGATCACGCACGCGCACAACGACCATCTCGGTTCGGCCGAGTATCTGCGCGCCCGGTACGGCACGCCGGTCCTGTGCCATGCGGCGGAGGTGCCGCACGCGCGGCGGGAGTTCCTGCACCAGGTGAATGTGCGGGACGTGCTGCGCAATGTCTGGCGGCCCGGGGTGCTGCCGTGGTCGCTGCACGCGTTGCGCTCCGGCGGCAAGGCGCACATCCCGGTCGCCGAGCCGCAGGCCCTCGCGCTCGGCGGGCCGCTGGATCTGCCGGGCCGGCCCGTGCCCGTGCCGACCCCGGGGCACACCCTGGGGCACTGCGCGTTCCATCTCCCCGACCGTGGCGTGGTGATCTCCGGTGACGCCCTGGTGACCGCCCATCCCACGTCCCGGCTGCACGGCCCGCACCTGCTGCCCGACATGTTCCACCACGAGCGGGCGGCGGCCCTCGCCTCCCTGGACCGCTTCACGGAACTGGACGGCGATCTGCTGCTGCCCGGCCATGGTGAGGCACATCGCGGTCCAGTCGCCGAAACGGTCGGGCACGCGCGCGAGAGGGCGCTTTAAGGTCAGGCCATGGCTTTGCAGATCAGTGCCACCAACCCGGAGCACCCCGCGCTCCTGCTCGCGCTCCCCTGGCAAGTGCCGCTGGAGGACTGGCCCGAGGAACACCTCGTGCCGCTCCCGCGCGGTATCTCCCGGCACGTCGTGCGCTACGCGCGTGCCGGGGACGAGGTGATCGCCGTCAAGGAACTCGCCGAACGGCCCGCGCTGCGCGAATACGGGCTGCTGCGCGACCTGGACCGGCTCGGCATCCCGGCGGTGGACGCCCTCGCCGTGGTCACCGGGCGCACCGACAGCGCCGGAGAGCCGCTGGAGCCGGTGCTGGTGACCCGGCATCTCGGGGGCTCGCTGCCGTACCGGTCGATGTTCGAGACGACCATGCGCCCGGCGACCATGCACCGGCTGATGGACGCCCTGGCGGTGCTTCTGGTGCGGCTGCACCTGGCCGGTTTCGCGTGGGGCGACTGCTCGCTGTCCAACACCCTGTTCCGGCGGGACGCGGGCGCGTACGCCGCGTATCTCGTGGACGCGGAGACCGGTGAGCTGCATCCGGGCCTGAGCACCGGGCAGCGGGACTACGACCTCGATCTCGCGCGCGTCAACATCAGCGGCGAACTGCTCGACCTGGAGGCGTCCGGGGCGCTGCACCCGTCCGTCGACCCGATCGAGTTCGGCATGGAGATCTGCGCCCGCTATCAGGGCCTGTGGCAGGAGCTGACCCGGGTCTCGGTGTACCCCGCGGGCAAGCACCACCACATGGAGCGCCGTATCCGCCGCCTCAACGACCTCGGCTTCGATGTCGCCGAGATGCAGATCGAGCACTCCCCCAGCGGCGACACGGTCACCTTCGTGCCCAAGGTCGTCGACGCGGGCCACCACCAGCGCCAGTTGCTCCGGCTGACCGGCCTGGACACCGAGGAGAACCAGGCCCGGCGGCTGCTGAACGACCTGGAGAGCTGGATGGCCACCCAGGACGACGGTTCCGGCGACCCGGGCGACCCGCTCGCCGCCCGCCCCGAGGTGCTGGCCCACCGCTGGGTGCGCGAGGTCTTCCGCCCGACCGTCCGCGCGGTCCCGCCGGACCTGCGGGGCACGATGGACGCGGCGGAGATCTACCACCAGCTGCTGGAACATCGCTGGTACATGTCCGAGCGCGCCCAGCACGACATCGGCATCGAGACGGCCGTCAAGGACTACATAGATCACATTCTCCCGAGGGCCCGGGAGCTGCCGGGGCTGCCTTGCGACGCGGAGTGAGATGGGGGGTAGTCGGGGCGCCGCCCCGGGAGGGTGGACGATACCGGCGTCCCGAGATGATCTCCGGCGGCTCGTACCCGGGCCCTCCGGGGGCGAGGCTTCGGCTGACGTCAGCGCCCGGAGACGCCTGGCGGCGGGCGCCGCTTGGCGGCACTTGCGGCGGCGGCCGGCACGTGCGGCGGAAGTAGCCGCAGGGCGGCGGCGAGCGACGGAAGACGGCCGTCGGGCAGCAGCGAGCGGCAGGCGACGGAAGGTGGCCGTCGGGCGGCAGCCGCAGGGCAGCGGCGAGCGGCGGGAGTGCGACCGTCCGGGAGCGGCGAGCGGGCTGGCGACGGAAGGTGACCGTCGGGCGGCGGGCTCCGGGTAGCAGAAGGCAGCCGCAGGGCGCGGCGGAACGCGACCGTCAGGCGACGGAAGGCGGGCGGCCAGTGCCAGGCAGCAGGCAGCAGGCAGCAGGCAGCAGGCAGCAGGCAGCAGGCAGCTGGCCGCAGGCAGCAGGCTGCTGG
>NZ_JBHYUG010000047.1:0-44770 GCF_042749375.1 Streptomyces sp. NPDC059477
GTCGCCCGGCATGGGCTGTACGAGGTGACCGAGGGCATCTACCAGGTGCGCGGTTTCGACCTGTCGAACATGACCGTGGTGGAGGGCGACCGCGGCGTCCTCGTGATCGATCCGCTCATCAGTGCCGAGACGGCCGCAGCCGCGCTCGCCCTGTACCGGCGCCACCGGGGCGACCGGCCGGTGACCGCCCTCCTCTACACGCACAGCCACATCGACCACTTCGGCGGTGCCCGGGGCGTCCTGAGCCAGGAGGACATCGACGGCGGGGTGCCGGTCATCGCCCCCGAGGGCTTCCTGGAGCACGCGGTCAGCGAGAACGTCTACGCCGGGACGGCCATGGGCCGCCGGGCCGCCTACATGTACGGCGCGGCGCTGCCCAAGGGCGAGCGCGGTCAGATCGGTGCCGGCCTCGGCCAGACGACGTCCACCGGTGCCGCCGGACTGATCCCGCCCACCGTGGACATCACCCGTACCGGGCAGAGCGAGACCGTCGACGGCATCCGGATGGTCTTCCACCTCACTCCCGGTACCGAGGCCCCGGCCGAACTCAACATCCACTTCCCCGACCGGGCGGCGGTGTGCATGGCGGAGAACGCCACGCACAACCTGCACAATCTGCTCACGCTGCGCGGCGCGCAGGTCCGCAACCCGCATGTGTGGGCGCACTACCTCACCGAGGCCATCGCGCTGTTCGCGGACCGCGTCGACGTGGCGTTCGCCTCCCATCACTGGCCGGTCTGGGGCCGCGAGCGGGTCCTCGCGTTCCTGTCCGGGCAGCGCGACCTGTACGCCTACCTGCACGACCAGACACTGCGCCTGCTCAACCAGGGGCTGACGCCGCTGGAGATCGCCGAGACGATCGAGATGCCGCCGACGCTGGCACGGGCCTGGCACACCCATGGCTACTACGGCTCGGTCAGCCACAACGTCAAGGCGGTCTACCAGCACTACATCGGCTGGTTCGACGGCAACCCCGCCCATCTGTGGGAGCATCCGCCGGTCGAGGCCGCCAGGCGGTACGTGGATTTCATGGGCGGAGCCGAACACGTACTGCGCCGTGCCCGCGAGTCCTTCGCCGCCGGCGATTTCCGCTGGGTCGCGCAGGTCGTCAACCATGTCGTGTTCGCCGATCCCGGCAACGCCGAGGCGCGCGCCCTTCAGGCCGACGCCCTGGAACAGCTCGGCTACGGCAGCGAGAACGGCACCTGGCGCAACTTCTACCTGACCGGGGCTCTCGAACTGCGCACCGGCTCCGTGGGCACCCCGACCGCCACCAACTCGCCCGACCTGCTGGCGGCCCTGACTCTCGACCAGCTCGTCGACTCCCTGGCCGTCCGGGTCGACGGCCCCCGCAGCTGGCACGCGGACCTCAGTATCCGCTTCCATCCGCACGGCGCGGACCCGGTCACCCTGCGCCTGCGCAACGGCGTCCTCGTCCACACCACCGGTACGACACCCGAAGTGAGCGAACCCGACACCGACATCACCCTGAGCGAGGCCGACCTGCGGGCCATCCTCCTCGGCACCGCCGATCTCTCCGACCTCGCCGACCAGGGCAGGGCCGAGATCGCGGGCGACCCGCGCAAGCTCACCGAACTCCTCGGCCACCTCGGAGATCCCGACCCCGACTTCGCCATCGTCACACCCTGACGTCGGTGCGGTACCGGGTGGAGGGAGCAGCCCATGGACCCGCCCACCTGACCCTCGACCACGTCACAGCGCCCTGTGGTCAGACGTTCCGGTCCAGCGCCTCGTAGCGATCGGGACGCGTGCGTCTCAGTCGTTCGGCGACGGCGATCCCCGAGGCGAACGTCAAGGTGATGACGCCACCCAGAACGATTGCGTTGGTGGTGCTTCCGACCAGCAGCCCGAAGTTCTTGATGACCAGCACCATGATCACGACGAGCCCGATGAAGGCCAGCCCCGGCGCGATCACCGCATGCCACAGGCTGGGCCTGCGGGCCTTCGTCAGGAAGAACACGATCACGGCCAGGCTGGTCATCGCCATCAGCGCTATCAAGCCGAGCGTCGACGCGCCGGAGAACCACAGGTAGATCTGCGCAATCGGATCCCAGCCCAGCACCGCGACGGCCACCATCGCGGTCAGCGAAACAGCGGTGAAGGCGAGCGACGACCGCGAAGGCGTACGGTGCTTCTCGTCGACCTCAGCCATGGCCCGCGGCAGCAGACCCTTTACCGCCAGCGTGAATTGATAGCGGGTGATGACGTTGTGGAATGACAGCACACAGGCGAAGAAACTGGTCACCAGCAGCACCTGGATCACATCGGTCAGGATCGGCGAGACATAGGTGACCGCCAAATTCTGCACGACGCTCTCCGGTTCCCCGGAGGCCTTCTCGACGGCGTCGCCGATGCCGAGCCCCTGGACCACCGTCCAGGCCGCGATCGCGTAGAAGACGCCGATGAACAGCACGGCGATGTACGTCGCGCGCGGAATGGTCCGGTCCGGGTCGCGTGCCTCATTGCGGAACACCGCGGTGGCTTCGAAGCCGATGAAGCAGAAGAACGCGAACATCAGGCCGAGACTCGGCGCGCCCGTCGCGAACTCGGACGGCGACAACGGCGCGGAGCTGAACCCGCCCTGCCCGCCGTGACTGATGATCCCGATGTTGACGACCACCACGGCGAGCGTCTCCGCGACCAGCAGCAGCCCCAGCACCTTCGAGCTCAACTCGATATCGCGATAGCCCAGGAAGCCGACGATCAGCACCCACCCGATGGCGCTGGTCCACCACGGCACGCCCATGTGCATGTCGGACAGCAGCTTGGTCGTGGCCACGCCGAGATACGCGTAGAGGCCCACGAGCATCACCCCGTACGACCCGAGTGCCAGCGCAGCCGCACCGACGCCGACGTGTCGGCCCAGTCCGCTCTGGATGTAGGAGTAGAAAGCACCGGCGTTCGGCACATATCTGCTCATCGCCGTGAAGCCGACGGAGAACAGCGCCAGGATGATCGTCGCAAGGAGAAAGAACTGCGGCGCCGCGGTGCTGCCGCTGACCGAGATGATGATCGGCACACTGGCGGTCACCACAGCCAGCGGTGCAGCCGCGGCGACGACCATGAACACGATGGAACCGACGCCGAGCCCACGGTGCAGCTTGGCCGCGCCACCGGGCGGTGTCTCCACGGCGGTGGCCGTGGATGGAGATTTCGGTGAGCTGGTCATGTGCGTGACTTCCTGACGAAATTCTTAGGGTGAAGAGGACACCGAGGCCGATTCAATAGGGCGGTCGAGGAGAATTCTGTGCGCCTGCCGGACGACTCAGTCTTCGGTGATGACTCCGCGCAGCACGATGCTCTTGACCTGAGTGAATTCGTCGAGAGTGTAGGCAATGCCCTCCCTGCCCATACCGCTCTTCTTGTACCCGCCGAACGCGGCCACGTCCGGCCGGTAGGCATTGCCCCCGTTGACCGAGACGATGCCGGCCTTGATTCGGTGCCCGGCCCTGATGGCCTGCTTGAGATCGGCGGTGAACACCGCGGCATTGAGCCCGAACTGCGAGGCATTGGCGATCTCGATCGCCTCGTCGAGACTGTCGACGGCCAGCACGGAGAACACCGGGCCGAAGATCTCCTCGTCGGTCGCGATGCCGACACTCGTGTCGATCTCCAGCAGGGCGGGGGTGATGAACGCTCCGTCGCGGGTGCCGCCGACCAGCAGGCGCGCCCCCTGATCCACCGCCTCCTGGATCTGGCGTTCCACCACACGGGCGGCGTCGACGCTGATCAGCGGCCCGACGTCGGTGTCGGCATCGGTCTGGTCGCCCACGCGCAGGGCCTCCACCCGGGCGCGCAGGCTGGTGAGGAAGTCGTCGTAGCGGGAGCGCGCGACCATGATGCGCTTGGTGGCGACGCATACCTGCCCATTGGCGTAGATCCGCCCCGCGACGGCATGGTCGACCGCAGCGTCGATATCGGCGTCGTCGCAGACGATGAACGCGTCGTTTCCGCTGAGTTCCAGGAACACCCGCACCACATTGCGGCCGGCATGGGCCGCGATGACCGCGCCGACCTCGGTGCTGCCCGTGAAGGTGACCGCGGCGATGTCGGGGCTCTTCGAAAGGTGGTCGCCGACCACATGGCCGTACCCCGTCACCAGTTGGAGCGCGGCGCCGGGCACGCCCGCCTGATGCAGGATCTCGGTCAGCAGGATCGTCGCGATGGGGTCGTCCTCCGGCGGCTTCACCACGATCGCGTTGCCCGCGGCCAGGGCGGCGCCGACCTTGTGGGCGAACAGCTCGGCGGGGAAGTTGAACGGCAGGATGCCCACCATGACGCCGAGCGGTTCCCGCACGGTGATCATCAGGTCGGCCTGGAGGCCTTCCTGGATGCCGAGGGGCACGGTCTGCCCGAACAGCCGCAGCGATTCCTCGGCGAAGCCCTCGAAGATCCGGACGGTCGTGTCGATCTCCATGGAGGCGTTCGCGAGGGTCTTGCCGTTCTCGGCCGCCAGTACGGAGCTGAGTTCGTCGCGGCGTGCGCGGATCCGGGCCGCCGCCGCCTTGAGGATCGCCGCCCGCCGGAACGCCGGGGTGGCGGACCAGAGGTCGGCGCCGTCCCGCGCCGCGTCGAGAGCGGCTTGCGCGTCGTCCGCGGTGCCGGCGGGGACGGTGCCGATGATGACACCGTCGAACTTGTTGCGGACTTCGATGATCTCGCCGGACGCGCTGTCGCGGTCCTGTCCGGCGATCGACATCCGATACCGGACAAGGGTTTCTGTGGTTTCTGTCTCGGTGGTCTCTGTCTCGGTGGTTTCTGTCTCGGTGGTTTCTGTCTCGGTGCTCATCTGTGAGCTCCTCTCATGAGCGCGGCGCACTGCTGAATGGTTCGGGATGGGATGACGGGGCTGCGCCGGAGTGCGGCGAAGTCGGCGCTGGGGATGCTTTCGTGATCTCTCGCGGCATGTGTCCCGACTATGATGCAGATCACTTTTGTCCAGCGAGCGAAATCCGAAGATCGTACCGATTCCGGGCGGGAATCTTCGGCGATCTTCAGCCCGCCGCCGATACGCAGCCGCTCCGCTCCGAAAGTTCTTCGGCGGCGGCTCGGTGCGCGGAGAATCGCCCGTCGGCCACGGATGCCGGGAAGCGGCCCAGCCGTGGAGGCATCAGGCCGTGTCGAACACGATCACCTGTCGGATGGCCAGGCCGTCCGCGAGGAGGTCCATCGCCTCGTTGATCTGGTCCAACTCGATCCGCGAGGAGATGAGTTTCTCCACGGGGAGTCTCCCGTCCCGCCACAGCTGTGCGTAGCGGGGGATGTCGCGGGACGGCACGGCGGAGCCGAGATAGCTGCCGACCACCGTTCTGGCTTCGGCGGTGAAGGTCAGCGGGGACAGCGACGCACGCGCGGCCGGGGAAGGCAGTCCGACGGTGATCGTCGTACCGCCCGATCGTGTGGCGGTGAAGGCGGTCTCGAACGCGCCGGCATGTCCAGCGCATTCGATGACGTAGCGGGCCTTGATGCCCAGCCGCTCGACCTGCGCGGGTGTGTAGGTCTCGGTCGCGCCGAGATCGGTCGCTCGGTCGCGTTTCGCGTCGACGGGGTCGACGGCGATGACCCGGTCGACGCCTTGTGCTTTCGCCGTGATGATCGCGGCCATCCCGACGCCTCCGAGTCCGACGACCATCACCGGGTCCGACGGCGCCGGCTTCGCGACATTGAGCACGGCGCCGCCGCCGGTGAGGACCGCGCAGCCGAGCACCGCGGCGACCTCGGGTGGGATATCGGCCCCGACAGCGACGGCCGACGCACGGTCGACCACGGCATACGTGGCGAACGCGGACACACCGAGGTGGTGGTGGACGGTCTCGGCGCCCCGGCGCAGGTGCCGGGATCGGTGCAGCAGGGTGCCCGCGCTGTTGGCGGCCGTGCCCGCCGCACACGGCAGGCGGCCGTCCTCGGCGCACGCCTCGCACCGCTCGCAGCGGGGCACGAACGACATCACCACCCGCTGGCCCTGTGCGATGTCGGTCACCGCCGCACCCGTGGCCACGACCGTGCCGGCGGCTTCATGGCCGAGCAGCATCGGGGTGGGCCGCAGGCGATTTCCGTCGACCACGCTCAGATCCGAATGGCACACACCGGCCGCCTCGACCTTGACGAGCAGCTCGGTCGGACCTGGCTCACCCAGCTCGACGTCGCCGACCGTGATGGGGCGTGACGTCGCGAAGGGTCTGGCCCGCCCGGACTCTTCCAGCACCGCTCCGGTGATCTTCATCAGCGGGTGAGCGCCGCGAACGCGCCGTCGGTGCGTTCGAGGGCATCGTCGATATCGGCATCGGTGTGCGAGGCCCCGAGGAACCAGTTGTGGTACGGGTGCACATAGACCCCCCGCGCGCCGGCCTCGTCGGTCCAGCGCCGGGTCAGGGTGAAGTCGTCGTCACCGGCGAACCGCAGCAGCGGCATCTGCACGGGACCCGACTGGATCACCTCGAATCCATGCGCCGACGCCTGCGCGGCGAGCCCGTCGCGCAGCCGCTGACCCGCCCGCGCGATGCGGTCCAGCGCGTCGGTCTCGCGCAGCTCGGTGAGGGTGGCGACAGCCGCCGCCATCGACGCCGCGGAGAACCAGAACGAGCCCGTCGCATAGATCCGGCTCGCCGCGTCCCGCAGAGCATCGGTGCCGGTCACCGCCGCCAGTGCGTACCCGTTGGCGATGGCCTTCGACCAGGCCGACAGGTCGGGCCGCACGCCCATCGATTCCCAGCTCCCCGCGATGTCGAGCCGGAAGCCGCACCGGACGTCGTCCAGGATCAACGCGGCACCCGTCCGGTCGCACAGCTCCCGCAGCCCGCGGGCGAACCGGCGGTCCGTCAGCTCCTGGTCGCGATGCACGTCCTGCCGGTGCGGGCAGACGATGACGGCGGCCAGATCGTCGCCGGCCCGCGCCGCGGCGGCGCGCACCGACTCCAGGTCGTTGAACTCGAAGTAGTCGAGGTGCGCGCGGTCCTCCGGGGTGACGCCCGCGGTGACGGGCGTGCACCAGGGCGCCGCGCCGTGATAGGCGCCCTTGGCCATCAGCACTCTGCGCCGTCCGGTCGCCGCCCTCGCGATCGTCACCGACGTGGTGGTGGCGTCGGTGCCGTTCTTCGCCAGCAGTGCCCAGTCGGCGTGCGCGACGGTGTCGACCAGCAGCTCGGCGAGTTCCACCATCACCGGCGGCGCGCCGTTCAGGCAGTCGCCCCGCCGGAGCTGCTCGTCCACCGCCCGCTGCACCGTGGGGTGGCGGTGTCCGAGCACGACCGGGCCCCACCCGCACATGAAGTCGACATAGGTGTTGCCGTCGGTGTCGGTGACGCGGCAGCCGTCGCCGTAGGCCATGTACTGCGGCAACGTGTCGGAGAACCCCCGCACGGCCATGTGCCCGTAGATCCCGCCGGGGATCACCATCTGTGACCGCTTGGCCCAGCCGGTGTCATTTTTGTTGATCATCGGAGCAGCTCCTTGGCGACCTCGGCGATGCCGGGGGCGTCGAGACGGTACTTCGCGTACAGCGCGGCGGGCGGACCGACGGGGATGTACTCGTCGGGCACGCCGTGTTTGCGGAACGGAATCGCGCGTGCCCCGCCCTCGAACAGTGCCTCGGCGACGGCCGTGCCGAGCCCGTTGGTGACGTTGTGCTCCTCGACGGTCAGGATGGCGCCGGTGTCGCGCGCCGCGGCCAGCACCTCGTCGACGTCCAGCGGGGCCACGGTGTGCATGTCGACGACGCGCGTGCTGACGCCTTGCGCGGCGAGGGATCGAGCGGCGTCCAGAGCGGGTCTGACCTCGCTGCCCGTGGCCACGATCGTCAGGTCCGTGCCCTCGCGCAGCCGAATCGCCTTGCCCAGCGTGATATCGGGGACGTCGGCGTAGACCTCGGGATCGCGACCGCGGCCGAGCCGGATGTACATGGCGCCCGGATGGTCCACCGACGCCCGCAACACCGCGCGCAGATGGTTCTCGTCGGTCGCGCACACCACCATCAGATCGGCGAACGTGCGCAGGACACCGAGGTCTTCCAGGGCGTGGTGGCTGGTCCCGTAGAACCCCATCGACATGCCGGAATGGTGGCCGACGATACGCACGGGCATCCGCGGATAGGCGCAGTCGGTGCGGATCTGCTCCGCGCACAACAACGCCGAGAACGAGGCGAATGTCGCGGCGAACGGCACATAGCCGCACGATGCGATGCCCGCCGCGGTGGTGATCATTCCCTTCTCGGCGATGCCCATATTGAAGAAGCGTCCAGGGTGCCGCGCGGCGAAGTCGGTGGCGCGGTTCGCGCTGGCGAGGTCGGCGGTGAGCACGACGATACGGGGGTCGCCGTCGGCGAGTTCGGCGAGTTCCTCGCCGAATACGAACGCCGGTATGGAGCTGACGTCGCTGCCGTCGAAGGAGCGCTTGTCGCGCAGCTCGGTCGCGCCGCCGCCGAAGATCTCTGCCTGGTCCTGAGTCGCGGTCACTTTGCTGCCTCCAGCGGTCGCAGGCCCGCCTGCAATTCCGCGATCACGTTGTCGTAGTCGGCGCCGACGAGATTGCCGACGTGCCAGTCGGGGTTGTATTCCATGAGCCGCACACCGCGGCCCTTCACCGTGTCCGCCACGATGAGTTGCGGTGGGCCGTCCTGCGCGTCGGGCAGTGCGTCGAACACATCGAGGAGAGCGTCGAGGTCGTGGCCATCGACCCGGTGGGTCTGCCAGCCGAACGCGCGGAAACGGTCCTCGATCGGCTCGACGCTCATCACGTCGTCCGTGAATCCGTCGATGCACAGTTTGTTGCGGTCGACGATCGCGACGAGCCGGCCCAGCCGGTAATGGCCGGCGGCGTTGGCCGCCTCCCAGACCTGGCCCTCGTGCAGCTCACCGTCGCCGAGCATGCAGAAGGTCCGATACGGCCGGTCGCCGATCCGCCCGCCCAGCGCCATGCCGACGGCGATCGACAGCCCGTGGCCGAGCGAACCCGAGCTGAAGTCGATGCCGGGGATCTTCTTCATGTCGGGGTGGTCGCCGAACGGGCTGCCGAGACGCGTGTAGGTGTCGAGTTCGGACGGGGCGAAGAAGCCCACGTCGGCCAGCACCGGGTACAGACCGATCGCGGCGTGTCCCTTGCTGAGCACGAACCGGTCCCGGTCCGCCCACCTCGGATCCGCCGGTTCGTAGTTCAGCACCGAGTAATACAGGGCGGCGAACAGCTCCGCGGCCGAGAACGAGGAGGTGTAGTGGCCCGCTCCGGCGATCTTGGAGAGCCGCACCGTTTCGAGCCGGATGAACTTCGCGCGGTCGGCCAACTGGTCGAGCCGCGCCTTCCGTTCGGGCATGTCCTTTGCTGGAATCACTGGATTGCTGCTCCCTTGCAGGGTCGTGACGGCGCCGGGGCGGGTAGCGGCGAGCCCCGCGCCGCATCGCGTGTACGGCGAAAGGTGCGTGGCATACGCCGCGCCGAACCGTCCCGGGTTTGACCTGACACCCATGCTGGGAGAACCTTCGCCGGAACGCCGCTGGGTCTGAACATTCTGCGGATACACGCTTGACTCAGGCAGATTCTTCGCTCAGGGTCGAAATCGCCTGGGCACCTCCGAAAGTTCTGCCGTCTCGCGGACAGGCCGCGACTCATCGGCCCAGGCTCTGCACAAGGAGGTCACCCATGCGGGGCTACGTGAACGAGCGGTCCAGGGAGATAAAGATTGACGAGATCGACGAGATTCTGCTCTGGGAACTGACCACGGACGGCCGGATATCCAACAACGACCTGTCACGCAAGGCAGGCATCGCCCCGTCCACGTGCCACGCCCGGATCAAACGACTTGAGAAACTGGGTGTCATCAAGTCGATCAATACCTTCGTGAACTACGAGGCGCTCGGATTTCCTATCCAGGCCATCGTGTTCGTGCGACTCCAGGCCCAGGCCCGGGATCAGGTGAAGGCTTACGCGGGCCGGGTCATTCGATTCCCACAGGTGCTCAATGTGTTCTTCATGGGCGGTCCGGACGATTTCCTGATCCATGTCGCGTGCACATCGAGCGCCCAACTGCGCGACTTTGTCGCCACGAGGCTCAGCACGGGCCCTGTGGCCGCAACCACCACCAGCATCGTGTTCGACCACTTCATCGGCGTGCAGCACACGGAGTACGTGAGCGGATACGAGGAGATGCGCCGTCCCATTCCCCCACGCGACTCCACCGGCACGGCGGGTGCGCTTCGTGACTGAGGCCGTTCCTGGTTCGTCTCACAGAGGGTGACCGAGCGCCGTAGGTGAGCAGTGGTCGACGCGATACGGAGCGTGACCGGTCGTGCTGGCCGCCGGCAGGCGACGGGCGGCTTCGGGAACGGGTGGGTGGTACGGGAACGGGTGGGTGGCACGCGATGGTGGCACGCGGCGGGGCGGACGCCGAGGACCCGGCGGGCTCGGAGGAGGTCGCGGAGCTGTTCCGCGCCGTGGAGCAGGCGAAGGAGCGACGACGGGTACGGCATCCGGAGTGGTTCCGGGATCACGCCGACCTGGAGCAGAAGGCCGTCGAGCCGCACGACTACAGTTCGCTGGCCATCCCCGGTCTGCTCCAGACGCAGGCGCACGCGCGGGTCGTCTTCACCCCGCGGCAGCCGCTGCTGGATGAGGAGACCATCGAACAGCGCATGGCAGACCGGCTGGACCGGCAGCGCCTGTTCGGGCGATGGCCCGCGCCGACCCTCACCTTCACCATCGGGAGTCCGTCCTGCGACGCCCTCTCGGAGGGTGGGCCGTTCATCTCGCTGGCCCCCAAGGGAAAGCACCGGGTGGCGTACCTGGAGGTCCAGCACATCAGCCGCCTCATCACTGACCCCGATGAGGTACGTATCCTGGCGGCACGCCACGGCAGCATCAGAGCCCAAGCCCTCACGCCCGGCGAGAGCAGGGCACTGATCGAGAAGATGCTGGGGGAACGATGAGCAGCGAGCAGCCCATGCAGCTGAACTGGTTGAAGAGCAGTTACAGCAGCGGCGAGGGCGGTGCGTGCGTCGAGTTCGCCACCGACCGCACCACCGTCCACATACGGGACTCGAAGGCGTACGACGGCCCCCGGCTCGCGTTCGCACCCAGCACCTGGGCCGGATTCGTCGCGGCTGTCGGGCGGGGGCGGTCCGACTGACCTTCCCCGCCTGAGAGTCCCCCACTCAGTCGTCATGCCGAGGCCCCTTGCCCGGTGGCGGATCCAGCAGTGCCTGGTACGCGCCGCCGGACAGGCAGGCCTCTTCGCGTGCGAGGGCCGCGCACCGGGCGAGTGGCCGGAATCGATACCCCGGCGCGCAGGGCCGTCGGCCTCGGCCTGTGGGGGTGAACGAGCGTGCCAGAGGGCTCCTTGGCATCGCTCACGCCCGTCGCTTCCCCTGGTCCGTGCGCCGCTTCGCCGCTCGTTGTCAGTGGGCGCCGCTAACGTTGTGATTGTTGTCGCACCGGTGTCGGGGACTCCCGGCTGAACTGTGCTTTCTTCTTGCTGGCTTGATGCGTGAGGCGGGGATCGTGGGTTGGCTGTCGGCGGGTGACGGGTACGAAGTCGCCCTGGTGGAGGGGCGGGTGGCGGCGCGGGCCACCTCGGGGCGGGCGGCGGGGCGGCGGTTGAAATCCCTGCCGCGTGCGCTCAAGGACCACCCCGAGGTGGACCGGCTGCGGCGGTTCGCGGAATGGCTGGATCGGCATGCCGCGGGATGCGTCGCGCAGGTGGACGCCTGGATGGTGTCGTCGCTGCCCGTGCCCACCGGCCTGCTGGCCCGGGTGTGGCCGGACGAGGCCTGGCAGTCGGCCCTGCGTGATCTGGCCGTGGTCGGCGACGACCCCGACGAGGTCGGCTTCCTCCGGGGCACCACCGAGGACGGCGAGCTGCGGGTGGTGAACCTCGACGGCGAGACGGTACGGCTGTCCCCGCGCACGGTGACCCTGGCGCACCCGGTGCTGCTGCCCGACCTCGACGACATCCGGGAGTTCGCGGCGGAGCTGGGCATCGTCCAGCGTGTCGAGCAGATCCACCGGGCGACCTGGCAGCGGCCCGGCGATCTCGACCCCAAGGCCACCGAGATACGTGAGTTCGCCGGCGGCTCCTTCCGCTCGCGCTTCGCCCTCGCCGCGCGCGCCAGCTCCCTGGGCTACCGCGTCTCGGGCGGCTACGCCACGGCCCGGGTGCGGGACGGCGGACGCACCGTCGAGGCCTCCGTGTGGATCGGGGAGCCGTACTGGGGGGACTCCGTGGAGACCGGTGGACTCACCTGGCAGGGCCAGGACGGGCGGGCTCTGGCACTGCGCGAGGTGGGCGCGGTGGCCTGGTCGGAGGGGATGCGGATGGCGGCGGCGCTGTACGCCGGGCGTGACATCGAGGAGGGCAAGAACGCATGAGCGGGGGGACGCAGGTGGGGACGCAGGGGACGCAGGTGTCGTACGAGGACATGCTCGCGGCGGGCGCGGTGCTGCCGCCGGGCACGCGGGACGCGGGTGAGCGGGCGGTTCCGCTGACGGCGCGCAGGTACCGCCACCCGGGGCTCGACGACCGGGTGGTGGTGCGGCTGGTGGCCGGTGAGCTGGGCGCGGCGGAGGATCTCGCCGCCGGTTTCCTCGGCCTGGAGCAGGACGGCGAACCGGCCGTGGTGGGTCTGGGGCTGCGCCAGTCGCTGGGCTTCCCGGAGTGGGTGCTGGTGCACCACCCCGCGGACGGGCACCACGCGCTGGGCGTCGTACCGGATCTGGAGCGGGCGGCCCGGCAGGCGAAGTCCCGGCCCAAGGCCGCCATGGACGCCTATGGGGAGCTGGGCGCGCGGCTGGCGGCCTCCGTCCCGCACTTCCTGCCCACGTTCTACGAGCAGGCCGGGCGGGTCTTCCTCGCCGAGGAGAACGCCACGTACGCGGCCCAGTTGTTCACCCGGGCCCGCAAGGCCGAGGCGGAGCACGGGCTGGACATCGAGGAGGACCGGCTCGACGCGGTGTTCCTCGAATTCGCCCTGGCGGGCGCGCTGCCGGTGAAGGTGCTGTCCGCGTACGGCCGGGAGCTGGCCGCGCGGGTACCGGCCGAGGAGGCGCTGCGGCGCTTCACCCGGCTGTGTCTGCGCCGCACGGCGGGCGGTCTGCCGCCGTCCGCGCAGATGGCGGGCGATCTGCGCAAGCTGGCCCGCGCGGCGGGGCAGGACGCCGACCTCGCCGAGCAGGAGTATCTGTCCGAGCTGCTCGGTCTGCCGGCCACCCTGCGGGCCGCGGCCGGCTGGTGGAAGGGCCACCGGGCCGCGCTGGTGGCGCTGGCCGCCCGGGAGCGGCGGGTGCGGGGCGTCCTGCTGGACATGGTCCCGGCGGGCCATGACGACGAGATGCCCGCGCTGTGGCTCAAGGTGCTGGAGGACTCCGGCGCCACGGCGGGGCTGTGGGACGCCTCGCTGCCTGAGGAGGAGCGGCCCCGGGACGGCACGGCGGGCTGGCTGGGGCGCTTCCTGACCTTCCGCGAGCGGGCGCGCTCCTGGCGCGGCTCGACCCGGATGCCCGAGCTGTATCCGCTGGTGGAGCGGACCGTGGACCGGCTGCGGGCCGAACTGCGCGCGTCCGGCGGCGCGTTGCGGGTCACGCACGACATCGATCTGATCGACCTGCTGCTGTCCCTGGACGTCCCGGTGGCCGCCCCGGAGCGCGACGACGCCCTGCCGCTGACGCAGTGGGCACAGGGAGAGGGACAGCGGGAGTTGGTGTTCCTGGGCGCCGACGCCCGCTTCCACTCCGCCTTCCTGAAGGGCGCCGACCGGTTCGGCCAACACGACGACGCGCTGTCGGCCATCCGTCTGCTGGCCGCGTCTCCCGGCTGCCGTCCGCTGCTGGCCCGGTGGATCGCGGGGGTCGTCAAGCGGTTCACGGCGGTCGGTCTGCCCCAGCTGCCCGACGCGCTGGACCGGCTGAAGTGGCTGCCCTCCGAGGCGCTGGCGCTCGCCGAGGACGAGGTGCGCGAGGCCGTCGCCACCGACCTCGCCCCCGTGCTCGTACGCACCCTGCGGGCCGGTCTCTTCGACGAACTCGGCTGGCCCGCCTGGGAGGAGGCGGTGGCCGGCCTCGTACCGAAGACCCAGGTGGAGGATCTGATCGTCGCCGACGCCTGGCCCCACCTCGTGGTCGCCGGCGCGGCCCAGGCCCGGGTGATCGGCGCCGAGGGCACCGTGCTCACCCATGACCTGCGCATCCCCGCCGGCAACCGCCACGGCGACCCGGGCTTCCACCACGTGGACGGCGAACTCCTCGTCTACTGGAACAGCGGCAACGGCGGCATGCGCGGGTACTGGCACAGCCGGGCCGACCGCGTCGAGACGCTGGAGGGGCCGCACACCACCCGCGGCACCGAGATGGACTGGTACCGGGGAGACTTCCCGATCACCCTGCCGCTGCCCGGCGGCGGCCGGACCACCGGCGGGGGTGTCCTGCACGCGGGCGACACCACCGTGCCCGAGGAGCACCGGCTGCTCTTCGACGGCTCCTCGTACTGGGTGTGGCACGCGGACTCCACGGACCGCGAGGCGCACGGCTGGTACGAGTACGACCCGGCCACCGGCGTCCGTGGCCGGATGAGCCGGCCCGCCTTCCTCGCCGACGCGCTGCGGGACGCCCCCGAGGGCAGCAGCTTCGCGGGCGGGCGGCTGCGTCCCTCCCCCACGACCGGTGCCGCCCCCGCCTCCGCGCCCGTGCAGGGGCTCGTCGGCCTGCGCAGGGTGACGCTCCCGGACGGTTCCACGCGTGTCGAGGATCTCGCCGGGCACACGCTCACGCTCCCGGCCCAGGCCGGGCGGCCGTACACGCTGGTGATGTTCCCCGGCGCCGAGCGGCCCACTGCGGTGGTGCGCAACAGCTGGCAGCTCGACCTCGTGGACGCGGAGGGTGTCGTCACCGCCTGGGCGAAGACCGACCGCACGGCGGGCTCCTTCGGCGAGGGCACGCTCCTGCTGCCGCCGGTGCAGTACTGGGAGTGCCTGACCCCGCGCGACCCGGCGGGCTCGGCGGGGCTGCGGCGCATCGACCGCGACACCGCCGCCGCCCTGCTGGTGGCCGCCGCCGACCAGGACGCCGAGGCGCTGCCCGGCGCGATCCGCACCCTGCTGGCCGTGACCCACCCCGCCCTGCTCAAGGGCATCGCCGGGGTCGTGCGTTACGCGGCGGCCCAGCAGGGCGTCCTGGACGCGGCGGCGACCCGGCTGACCCGGGCCCTGGAGGGCGGCCCGGTGGACGAGGGCCCGGCCGGTCCGGCGGACCGTGTGCTGCGGGACGCGATGAGCGGTCTCGGTGCGTGGCGCGGCCACTGGTGGGGCGGCGACGACCAGGCCGACACCGTCTTCCGCGCGCTGCGCGTGCTGACCCGTGCCGCCGAGGCCGACGGTGCCGAGGCGGACCCGCTCGCCGGGCGGCTCCACCTCGACGGACCCGAACTGCCCACCGGACAGCCGGAGCTGCCCACCCTGATCGACCGGACGCCGGCTCTCGCCTACCGGGCCGCCGCCGGCACCACCACCGACGAGCACCGCGAGGTGCTGCGGCAGCTCCTGGCCGGATTCGACCGGTTGGGGATGGGCGACGGGTCGGCGGAGTCCGGCCGGTGGCGCCGGGTGACCCTGCACCTGGACGCGCACCTGCTGCGTATCGCCTCGGGCGAGGGTCGGGAGGGCTCCTGGGAAGGTCTGCTGCCGCTGGCGGACGGCGCCTTCATCGCGGTGACCGGACACGGGTCCCTGAGCGACGACGGCTGCGACTTCGCCGGGCTCTTCCACGACCCGGCCGGCCGGTTCGCCGTGCCGGAGCCCTACAAGGTGCTGTCCTGCGAGCCGATCGGCCAGGGCGACGAGGGCAGTCAGGGCGGCGAGGGCGGTCCGATCGGCGAGGGCGGACGCCTGGTCGGACACCGGGTCGGAGACCGGGTCTGGCTCGGGGAGTTCCTGGGCGCGCTCGCCGAGCGTGGTCCCGCGCCGTGGTTCCCCGGGGCCGCCGAGGAGTTCGCCCGCCTGACCGGCATCACCGAGACGATGGCCCGGCTCGTCGTCGCCGGGCTGCCGGGAGTCGACGCCTACGAGCGGACCTTCCTCACCACCGAGGCCCGTAACGCCATCGGCGTGAAGGCCGCTCCCGCGGCGGTCGCCAAGGACGAACTGCGCGGCATCGACAGCGCCGTGCGCGCCGAGGTGGTGGCCGCCCTGCTGCCCGCCGATCCGGCCCGGCTGTGGACCGAGGGCCCGGACGTGGCCGCCGCTGCCGCCGTCTGGAACGCCCGGCTCGGCAGGCGTCCCGCCCTGCCCGAGGAGCTGCTCGGCGACGCCGTCCGCACCCTCAAGCACTCGGCGTGGACCGTACGGGAAGCCCTGCCCGCGCTGCTGGACCCGGCGGGTGCCCCGCAGCTCAGCCGGGATCTGCGCTGGGAGGTCAACGGCGACCGGGTGCGGCCGGTGGGCGACGAAGGGGCCGGGTTCACCGTGGAGACCCTGGTCGGCACGGTGGCACTCATGGCCTGGCTCGCCCACCGGCTGCCTGCGGGCGACCCGATCCGCGCCGCGCTGCCGCCCGCGCTCAGCGCCGTACGCGCTCGGCTGGCGGCCCCCGGCCTCATGCTCGACCTCGGCCGCTACATCAGCCTCCCCGCGTTCCGCAAAGCGGCGGGTGCGCCCACCGAGACCGGCCCGGGATTCGAGCGCTACGGCGCCGTCGTCCTCGCCACCCATGACGACCAGCCCGCCCCGGGAATCCGCGTCGATCTCCTCGACGAGGCCGGCCAGGACCCCCACCTGCCCGCCACGCGCGTCGACGACCACCCCTACCCGGCCGAGGTCGCCCTGCGGATGGTGCGCGACCCCCGTTTCGCGGCCCTTCTCGCCGACCCCGGGGAGCCGGTCGTGGGCGACCGCGACAAGACGGGCACCTGGTGGCCGCAGGACCCGGGCCGCTCCGTGCCCGACCTGGTCACCGAGGCGGCCAAGGAGTACGGCCTCGGCGAGGACGCGGCCACGCTGTATCTGATGCTGCTCGCCCTGCCCGACCCGACCGACCGGTTCACCGCCCGGTGGACGGGCTGGAAGCCGGCCCGGCTCAAGGCGGCCCGGGCCGAACTGGCCGCCACCGATCTCGTGGTCGAGGCCACCCGGACCAGGGCGGGCCGTTCCCTCTTCCTGCCCGGCGGCTGGGTCGAGCAGTCGGCGCCCCGGGTCCCGCTGGAGCGCTGGAAGCTGCCGCTGTTCGACGTGGTCCACGGCGAACACGCCTCGTTCGACGTGATCGTGCCGACGGAACCGGTCGCCGACCTGTATCGCAGAGCCTGGCAGCGGGTCCTCGACGGCGGCGCGCCCCGGTTCGAGGAGCTGAAGGTGCGGCGGGGGCGGCGGCGCTGACCGAGGTGGGGCGCCGCGTCAGCGAATGACGCGGGGGGGGGAGGGAGTGGCCCCGGGGGGAGGGAGTGGCCGGGGGCCGGATACCACCGGTACTCCTGTCCCCCCCCGGCTCCCTCACCGGACTCCCCTGGGGTGCCTCCGGCCTCTCCCGGCCCCTGCCACCGGCCCCCCTGTCCCCTGTCCCCTGCCGCCTCCCGATTCCCCCGCTCGTCGACGGTCACCGGATCTTCGACCCCTACCAGACCTACCCAGCAAGGACATCCATGCCCCCGATCGATACGGCGACGGCCCTTCCGCCCCGGCAGACACTGCCCGCCGAAGAGCGGTACGCCACCGAACTCGCCTTCCTCGCCGCCCACGACGAAGGCCCCCGTCCACCCGGCTGGCTGCTGACGCCCCGAGCCGTCATCACCTTCGTCTGCGGCAGCGCAGGCGATCCCCTCAAGCTGTCCAAGCCTCACGAGACGCTGCCCGGCCGGCTCGTCATAGCCCCGAAGTTCGTCGGCGAACGCGCGCTGGTGGAACGGTGTGTGGTCACGCTCGCCGGAGAACGCGGCCTGCTGCTGGTGGGTGAGCCGGGTACGGCCAAGTCGATGCTCTCGGAGCTGCTGTCGGCGGCCGTCTGCGGCACCAGCGCACTGACCGTGCAGGGCACCGCGGGCACCACCGAGGACGCCCTGCGCTACGGCTGGAACTACGCCCTGCTCCTGGCCCAGGGACCCACTCCCCAGGCCCTGGTGGACTCGCCGGTCCTCAGCGCGATGCGCTCCGGACGGGTGGCGCGCGTCGAGGAGATCACCCGCTGTCTGCCCGAGGTGCAGGACGCGCTCGTATCGATCCTCTCCGACCGCCGGATGAGCGTGCCCGAACTGTCCGGCACGGACGAGGCTCAGGTGGCCGCCGCTCCCGGGTTCACGGTCATCGCCACGGCCAACCTGCGTGACCGCGGTGTGTCGGAGATGTCCGCCGCGCTCAAGCGCCGGTTCAACTTCGAGACGGTGCACCCGATCGCGGACGTCGAGGCCGAGACCGCGCTCGTCAAGCGGCAGGCCGTCGCGGCCGTCGAGCGGGCGGGCGCGGCCTTCGACGTCGACGACGCGGTGCTCGACGTCCTGGTGACCGTCTTCCGGGACCTGCGGGCCGGGCGCTCGGCCGAGGGCTGGGACGTGGAGCGTCCCGGCACGGTGATGTCCACGGCGGAGGCGGTGCAGGTCGCCGTCTCCCTCGGCGTGTCCGCCGCGTATCTGCCCGCCGGGGACTCTCTCGACCTGGTCCCCGGTCATCTCCTGGGAGTCGTGCGGAAGGACGATCCCAGCGACCACGCGCGCCTGCTGGGTTACTGGGACGGGCCGGTGCGCCGCCGCGCGGAGGACGGTTCGGCGACCTGGCGCCGCCTGTGGGATCTGCGGGAGAACCTTCGGTGACGCTGGCTGAGAACGCGAAGGGGATGCCTGGCCGGGATCGGGGGGTGGTGGCCGGCCAGGATCGGCGCGGGGTGGCCGACCAGTACCCGCGGGTGACGCCCGTACGGGACTCGAAGGCGGCGCCCGCCCAAGACCCGCAGGTGACGCCCGTACGGAACCTGCGGGTGACGCCCGTACCGGACTCGACGGTGGCACCCGCCCAGAACCCGCAGGTGATGCCCCGACAGGACCCGTGCGTGACACCCATCCAGAACCAGCGGGTGGCGCCCGTCCAAAACGCGCAGGCGACACCCGCACAGGACCGGCAGGCGGCGCCCGCCCAGAACCCGCAGGTGATGCCCGTACCGGACTCGAAGGTGACGCCCGCACAGGACCCGAGGCCGGCGCTCGATGCCCTCGCCGGGTCCGTGGTGCCGTACCTGTTGGGCGTACGGCATCACAGCCCCGCGCTCGCCGCGGCCGTGCCCGCGCTGCTGGACGCGGCCGGGGCCGACGTGGTGTGCGTGGAGTTGCCGACCGACTTCCAGCCGTGGCTCGCTCACCTCGGCGCGCCCGGCACCCTCGCGCCGGTCGCGCTCGCGGGCGCCGGGGAGCGCGGGCGGCTCGGGTTCTACCCGTTCGCCGACTTCTCTCCCGAACTCGCCGCGGTCCGCTGGGCGCGGGAGCGGGGTGTGGACGTCGTCTGCTGCGATCTGCCGATGTCCGACCCGCGCTGGGGCGGCGGGGAACCGGCTGCGGCCGAGGATGCTCGCGGGGCGGACGAAGAGCCGCGCGGGACGGACGGGGACCTGCGCGGGACCGACAGGGGCCCCCGCCAGACGGACGGGAATCCTCGCGAGGCAGACGGAGACGCGCGGGGGGCCGCCGGGGACCCTCGCGGGACGGACGGGGACCCTCGCGGGACGGTCGCCGGGCCGTCCGTCGGTCGGCCCGTGTCCACCTCCTTCGCGCAGGCGCTCACCGCCGCCGGGACCGGCCGTGACGGGGACGACCTGTGGGACCGCAACGTGGAGGTGCGTGCCCCGGGCTGTGCTCCCGAGGCGCTGCGCCGGGCCGCGCTGGGTGTCGGCTGGGCGTTGCGTCAGGACGCCGTGTCGTCCGGCGGGGTGTCCGCAGTCGACCTGGCGCGCGAGGCGCACATGCGGGACACGATCGCCCTCGCGGCGGCGGGTGGACGCCGGGTCGCGGCGGTGATCGGCGCCTTCCACGCCCCGGCGCTGGCCGACGGGACGGCCGGGCGGGAGCAGCCGTCGGCCGACGACGCGACCGTGCGGGGGGTGCCGTCGGGCGGGAGCGTGGCGGCCCGGCGTACGGCATCGAACGGACCGGTCCTCCCGGGGGACCCCTCTCCCGTGGTCACGTCCCTGGTCCCGTACGCGTTCGATCTGCTGGACTCCCGGTCCGGTTACCCCGCCGGGATCCGCGATCCGCGCTGGCAGCAGGCGGTGTTCGGCGCCGGGGGCGATCCCGGTCTGCTGCACGACGCCGCGGCCGGGGCGATCACGCAGGTGTGCCGGGAGCTGCGGGCGGCCGGGCACACGGCGGGGACGGGCGAGGCGGGTGAGACGCTGCGCGTGGCCTGCGACCTGGCCCGGTTGCGCGGGCTCCCCGCCCCCGGGCGCGGTGAGGTCCTCGAAGCCCTCACGGCGGTACTGGGTCAGGGCGAGCCGCTCGGCCGGGGCCGGGCGCTGGCGCGGGCCCTGGAGGTGGTCCTGGTCGGCACCGACCGCGGCCGGGTCGCGCCGGGCACCCCGCGCTCCGGGCTCGGCCCGTCCGTCGAGGCCGAACTCGCCGCCCTGCGGCTGCCCGGCCCCGACGATCCGGCGCCGCGCCAGCTGCGTCTGGACCCGCTGCGTTCGGCCCTCGACCACCGCCGCGAGATCCTCCTGCGACGGCTGGAGGTGTGCGGGGTGGGGTACGGCGAGCCGGTGGCGGTGGCCGGTACGGGCGACGCCGCCGCGCTCTCCGCACGGTGGCGGCTGTCGTGGATCCCCGCTGTGCCGGTCCGGCTGGACCTGGCCGGGGTGCGCGGTGTGACCGCCGCGCTGGCGGCGGAGGGCACACTGCGGGAGACCTTCCGCCGGGAGTCGGCGGACGGCGGCCCCACCTGCGCCCTCGTCCTCGCGGGGCTGCGGGACGCCGCGCGCTGCGATCTGCCCGCGCTGGTCGCCCAGCGGCTGGCCGAGGCCGCCGAGGTGCTGCCCGCGTCCGCGACGATCCCCGAGATCCTCACCGGACTGGATCTGCTGGAGGCGCTGCGCCGGGGACATCTGCCCGGCACGACGCCCGAGGGCAGGCAGACGGCGGGTGCGCTCGCCGCCGACCTTCTGGAGTCGGCCGTACGGTCCCTGCCGGGGCTGGCGGGCAGCGACGACCCGGAGGAGGCGGCGGCGCTGGTCGCCCTGGCCGCGCGCGCCGGTGAACTGCGCCTGGGGCTGCGGATGGACGAGGCCCTGGCCCACCTCGCGGACTCCGCGTCCCCTCTGATCCAGGGCGCCGCTCTCGCCTGCCGGGTCCTGTTCGACCTGGAGGACGCCGAGACGCTCGGCGCCAGGGCCGCCGGCTGGATCGACACGGCCACCGGGCCCGACGCGCGGCGCGCGCTGGCCCGCCGGCTCACCGGGCTGCTGACCGGGGCCGCGCCGCTGCTCCAGTCGGCGCCGACCGCCCTCGATCCGCTGCTCGACCGGATCGACTCGCTCGACGACCGGGGTTTCCTGGACCGGCTGCCGGCCCTGCGCGGTGGCTTCGACACGCTCACCCCGGCAGGCCGCGACCGGCTGCTGCACACCGTGACGGAACGACTGGGCGACCGTCTGGACCTCGCGCTGGGCGCCTCGCCGCAGTTGCTGGCGCTGTGGACGGCGGCGGATGAGGCAGGCCGTTCGGCGGCGGAGTTTCTGCGGCCGACGTCACGGCCGCACCGGCTCACCGGGACACGTGCCCCAGGGGCAGCTGCCCCGGAGACGACTGCCCCAGAGGCACCTGGCTCTGACAGACCGGTCCCTGAGACATCGGTCCCTGAGACACCGGTCCCCGAGACATCGGTCCCTGAGACCCGTACCCCTGAGGCTGCCGACGCCACCTCCACGGCATCGCCGCGCGGGTCCGTCGCGGACGGGCCATCCGACGACGTACCACGTCTGTCGGCGACGGACCGGTGGCGGCTGCTCCTCGGCAGGGAACACGACCGGCTCCCCACGGACGCTCGCCGTTACGCGCACGCGCTCGACGAGCTGTACGGCATGGGTCGCGGGGAGGGCTCCTCGGACCTGGGCAGGGAAGGCGGTCGCGGCGGCGGACAGGACGCCTCCTTCCCGACCGCGCGCGAGTGGGCGGAGGAACTCCAGGCGCTGTTCGGCGCGGAGGTGCGCGAGGAGGTCCTGGCGCGCGCCGCCGACCAGGGACGCAGCGACGTACTGGCCGAACTCGACCCCGCGGCGGTACGTCCGTCCGTCGATCTGCTGACGTCCGTGCTGTCGCTGGCGGGCGGGATGCCGGAGCAGCAGCTTGCCCGGCTGCGTCCGCTGGTACGTCGGCTGGTGGACGAACTGGCCAAGGAGCTGGCCACCAGGATGCGTCCGGCGCTGACCGGTCTCGCCACCCCTCGCCCGACCCGCCGCCCGGGAGGCCGGATCGACCTCCCGCGCACCCTGCGGGCCAACCTCGCCCACGCGCGCAGAAGGGCCGACGGCAGCACCCTGGTGGTTCCGGAACGGCCGGTGTTCAGCACGCGTTCGCGCAAGGAGGCGGACTGGCGGCTGATCCTGGTGGTGGACGTGTCCGGGTCCATGGAGGCTTCCGTGATCTGGTCGGCGCTGACCGCGGCCGTGCTGGGCGGCGTGCCCACGCTCAGCACGCATTTCCTGGCGTTCTCGACGGACGTGATCGATCTGACGGACCGGGTCGACGACCCGTTGTCCCTGTTGCTGGAGGTGCGCGTGGGCGGCGGCACCCATATCGCGGCCGGTCTGGCGCATGCCCGCTCCCTGGTGACGGTGCCGAGCCGGACCCTCGTGGTGGTGGTGAGCGACTTCGAGGAGGGCTACCCGCTCGGCGGGCTGCTCGGCGAGGTACGGGCCCTCGCGGGTTCGGGGGTGCACCTGATGGGCTGCGCCGCGCTGGACGACAGCGGCAGCCCACGCTACTCCGTGCCCGTCGCCCAGCAGTTGGTGGCGGCCGGTATGCCCGTCGCCGCCCTCAGTCCTCTCGCCCTTGCCCGCTGGGTGGGCGATCGCCTCCGCGGAGAGTCCCGATGAGTGACCCGACGAGCGACGTGATGAACCCCCCGTCGAGCCCCGAACTGCCCCCGGCCGCACCCGAGGTGACCGCTGCCGCGGTGGCGGACCTGACCTCGCGGCTGCGCAAGAAGCTGGACGCCACCGTGGAGACGTACGCGGCCGTCCCTGTCGTCGTGGAGGGCGCCGAGCGGCGGGTGCGGTGCGGTGCGGACGCGGAGGTGGTCCTCACCCCCGGCCCCTCCGGAGCGGTCACGGACGCCGGGCAGGCGGTGTGCAGTTGCTTGCTGGCGCCGAGGTGCTTGCATCGTGCGGCGGTGCTGAGCGCGTGTCCGGTGGCGGACGTGGATGCGGTGGCCGACCTCGGCGCGGACACGGTGCCCGACGGGGAGGCCGTGTCGGACCCGTCGGACCCGGCGACCGGGACTAGGGCCGGGACCGGGACTGGGACTGGGACCGAGACCGGGACGACAGACGCCTTGGTCGCCGCCGTGCCGGGGCCGGGTGCCACCGCCACTTCATCGCGGACAGAACCCCAGACAGAACCCCGTACGGAACCCCGTACGGAACCCCGTACGGAGCTGACGAAAACGCAACTGGCCGCCGCACGCGACCTGTGGGCCGCCGCGGTGGCGGCGCTGGCCGCCGGGGTGCCCGCGGCGGGTGCGGTCGCGCAGGCGGAGTTGCTGCGGGCCTCGCACTCGGCGCGACTCGCCGGGCTGCACCGCGCGGAGGCTGCGGCTCTGCGTGTGGTGCGGGGACTGCGGGGCGTCCGCTCCCGCCATGACGGCCACCGGCTGGCCGACCTGGTCGACAACCTGCGTGAACTCCTCCTGACCACCGCCCGGTTGACCGCGACGGAGCCGAACCCGGACCCGGCGTGGATCGGGTCGGTCCGCCGCGCCTACCGCCCGGAAGGCGCGTTGCGGGTCCACGGGGTGTGCCGGGAGCCGGTGATCTCGGCCACCGGGTACGGCGGGGTGGTCACGCATGTCATCTCCGACGACGGACGCTGGTTCACGGTCTCGGACGTCAAACCGGGCGGTTCCGCTCGGGCGCGCGGTGCCGCGACGGCCACGGTCGCGCTCGGCTCGGGCAGTCTCGATCACGCCCGGCTCTCACGCGGTGGGCTGCTGATCTCGGGGGCGACCCTGTCGTCGGACGGCCGTCTCGGAGCGGGCAAGGGAGTCCGGGCGACGCCGGTCGCGGGCCGGTCCTGGACCTCGGGCGCCTTGGCAGCCCTGTTCGCGCGACCTCTGTCCGAGGCCGTGGGCGACGGGCCCGGGACCGCGCCGGTGAGCGACCCCGACCAGGCGCGACAGCAGACCGGTGACCTGGTCGGCTGCGATCTGGTCATCGTGGGAGGGTTCAACGACCACGTACTCGCACGGGAGCTGCGGCCTGGCGGAGCGGACCGGGACGGCGGGGTGGACCGGGACGGCAGGGCGGACCGGGACGGCCTGCTGATCCGGCTGCTCCCGGCCCACGGCCACCCCGACCTGGCGCACACCGCGAACCTTCGCCGTCTGGCGTCCCGTCCCGGGCTACGGCTGCGGGTCGTCGGCCGCCCGGATCCGGACCGCGCCGCCACGCTCCGCCCCTTGGCCGTCGGCCCGCTGCCGGACGAGGACAGCTCAACGACCCTGCGCCTACCGGAGGAGTGGCTGGGCCATGCCGACCTGGGCTACGACCGCCTCGAAGGCGCCCATCTGCCACCCACCGAAGCCCTGCCGGAAACGGCCGGACTCCCTCACCTCCCCCCGGACCCGGTGGCGGAGGCCCCGCTGTGGCGGCTGCGCCGACTGATCGAGGTCGCCGTGTCGGGTGGCCGCCGAGCCGTCGCCCAGCCGGCCCGCGACGGCGACCGCGCCGGGACCGCCGCGGCCCTGCGCCAGGTCGGCTTCCGCACGGCAGCGGACCTGCTGACAGAGCTGACCACGGAGGCGGACCGGCGCGGCCGTGACGTCTTCGGCCGCACCGAGGAACCCGACCCGGACGCGTACGCACGCGCCTGGCTGGCAGCGGCGGTCTACCTCGCGGGCACGGAACGGGCGCTGGTCCGGGCGACGTGGCAGCCGTCGGACACCAAGTCCTGGGCGCCATGAACGACGAAGGTCCACACGGCCCCTCTCAGGACCGCGTGGACCTCCCGTCTTCCGACGGGCATCGGCCCGCCGTCAGTGAACTCACCCCGGTGGTTGGGTCCCAGCGGCGTTCGACGGGGTCGGTGCGACGCCGGGCATCGGGGCCATGACCCAGTTCCCGTCCTCCCAGGCGACCGTCTCGGTGACGCGGACGGGCCGGTTCTCGGTGTGCGCGGTGCCGGTCAGGTCAACCGTCCACACTCCCTCGAACTCCGAGGCACGGCTCCAGTGGACATCCCATTCCTGTCCCCCGTAGGCCGCGATCCGCGCGCGGGCGTCCTCGTCCCCCTCAGGGTGGGCATCGAGCAGCCCCGCCAGTCCGCTCTCGTCGGACTCGTTGAGGAAGTCCACGTACTCGCGCAGGAACCGGTCCTGGTCGGCCAGGTCGGGAGACTTCGCCTCGGTGCCGCCCCCGCCACTGCACGCACCGACCAGCACAGTGCAGAGAACCGCGATGAGCAACCCTGTACGACGCCGCCGCAGGTGACGAAAACGCGTATCAGGTCCGGAAGGCGTAATACGTCGCATTCGGATACTGCGCCACAATGCTCCTCACCGACTTCCGGTAAGTGTTCGTCGAATGGTAAGTGAGGTATGGAACCCCACCACTCTTGTACGTGGTGATCATGGAGTGGTCTTTGGACCGGTTACCGGTGAAGTCCATCTGGAGGATGTCCCCGATGCCCAGCTTGTAGACGTTGTCCAGGTTGTAGGCACGGTCGCTGTGCAGGGCGAAGGACGCCCAGTAATTGACGTTGACCCAGGATGTCGTCTGGTTCGAGGAGTTGTACCACCAGTTCTTGTAGCTCTTGTACCAACCGCTGTCGTTCTTCCAGCCGCCCGCGCGCAGGGCCTGGCTGATGAAGTTGGTGCAGTCGCCGCCGACATCACTGAATTTGCGGTAACTGGGGTTGTAGTTCTTCCAGTACTTCTCGGCGTACTTCGCCATCTCGCCGTAGTTGTAGCCCGCCTGAGGGGTGACCTTGGTCACCGCGGGAATGCTGGGCTGATTCGGGCCGGCCGGCGTTTCCTCGGGGGCGGGCCCGTCGACTTCGGGCTCGCCGCCCTCGTCAACCGGATCTTCCAGCGCGACGGTGGAGGGCGAGCCCCCGTCCGCCGCGGTGTCCACCGCGGAGTTCACCGCGGCCGGTCCCCCTTCGTCGAGGGGCGTGACGCCGGTCAGCTCCCACGTGCCGTCCAGGGCTGCGACGAACGTCAGTTCGTGCCGCGCCTGGAAGCCTGTGGTCGGCGGCTCATCGCCGGTGATCTGCTTGTACGTGAGCATCGTCGTCTCGGTGACCTGCGCGGTCGCACGGTCTCCGGTCACCGAGACCTCGTCGACCTCGACCTCCGTGTCGGCGGCCGTGTACGCCTCCCCGAGGTCGGCGAGCCGTGCCTTGCGGTCGCCCAGAATGTCCGCCGCCTCACTCTCCGCGCCCGCCAGGGCGCTGGCGACGTGCACCTCACCCTTCAGTGGCAGCGCCTGTGCGCCAAGGAGGGTTGCCTGGGAGCCCTCGACGAGAGCGGATGTCCGTCTGGTCAGAACGGTATCCGCCAGGGCGGCGAAATCCTCGGTGGTCTCGGCGTCAACGGTGCGGACCGCCGCGCCCTCACTGCGTGTGTCCGTGGTGCTGCCCTTGGTCTGCGCCATCGCGGTGGACGGCAACATGGCCAGCGCCGTCGCGCTCAGCGCCAGTAAGGCAACGCGCCTCTGTTTCCCGTTTCTCAAGATCTTCCCCCAACTGGGGCCCGCTGTGGGCCAGTTAAGAGAATGCTGTCACCCTTCGGCTGCATCTGGCCAGTGCTTTCCTTTCGCACCGGTCTCGATCGCTGGAGCAACTCCGGGCCCCCGATCAGGGACGGGCGGCCTACACGGCGACCGTCCGACCGCAAGGGCAACGAATGTCCCGGCCCGCGCGACCAACTCCACCCGGCCCGTCGGCAGCAGACGCAGTGCCGGGACCCTGACGGCCTCTGCGTGCTCTGTCTCCCCCGTGGCCCGAGCCCCACCCCTACGCGGCCAGGTGGCGGATTCCCGTCCGGCTCGGAGGCGCCATCGTGGCCCGGATCCCGACGACCTCGACTTCGACGCCCCAGGCTTCAAGGATCTTTGCAGTCTGTACGAGGGTGACCTGGGAGAACGGGAAAAGAGTGTCGGCGGTGAGGCCGGTTCCGCTCTTCAGCATGATCGCGAAGACGACCTTCGACGGCCGGAAGCCGTCCGGCAAGGCCCGGCCGGGCCTTGCTGCGGCCACCTTCCGGGCGAACCCGTCCATGGCCTCCGGCGAGTGCAGCAGAGTCTGAACGGCGACCACGGCCTGACCGAACAGATGGCTCAGCGCGTCGGATCCCTTGGCCCGCTTCACCATGACCAGAACATTCTCCGGACTCAACAGGTCACAGATCTCCACACCGTTTCCCCGGTGCAAGGCGGTCCGGACATTGTCGCGGTCGAAGCAGACGTACCCGGGCCGTACATCAGGCACCGACTCGTTGTACCTCCGCTCCGTGTCACCGAGCACCCAGGCCGGAAGGTCGACCGAGGGCGTGCGGGTGATGAGCCGCCCCACCTGCGAACGGATCGCCTCCAGGTATGCCTCGCCGATCTCGTACCACTGCCCGTCCAGCAGGAAGAACCGGCGGGCGCCGAGCGCCACCTCCGCTTCGATCCACCGCAGTACGTTCGACGTCCAGATGACGTCGTCCCTGCCCGCCCGGGTGTGCGCGTAGAGAGTGACAGTGCCGTCCCGGAGCGCGGCGAGACGCCGGCCCGGCCTGTGCACGCGTGCTCGGTTGAGGACGTACTCCAGGCTGAAGTCGTCGGTGAAGGTGGCCTCCGAGCGGTTGACCCTGGTGGCGAACGTCTGGGCCGCGGCGTACTCGTCCCAGTGGTCGGAGGGGACGGCGACCGCAATACGTCCGTCGGGCTCCGCACCCAGCAGGTGGTCGAGCCGCTCCTCCAGCCGAGTGATGATGTCGCCGTCCGCGATGGGCACAATGTGCTCGACGAACTCCAGCTCCGGGCTCGGGACCTGTTCCCGGAGGACGTGGGCGATGGCCCGGATGTCCGCGACCAGGTCCTCGGCATCGACGCCGAGCCGCATCCGCAGTCCGGTGCCACCCTCGACGCTGGAGACCTTCGTGCGGCTGTCCTGACCGATGGTGAGCTGCATCCCGTCCAGCCGACCGCCCAGCCGACGCACGATCTGTGCGTGTTCCTGAACACCCAGGCTCCAGACGGGGGCACCGCCGGGCACCAGGGTGATGTCGGTCCGTCCACCACCCGGCGTATGCGAGACCAGGTCACGGATCTGGGCGGGGTCCACCCTGCGGATCACGAAACTCAGTCCGAACCGCCGATCCTTGGCACGGTCGGGCACCAGGCGGAACCCCTGGTCGTAGCCGATGGCGTACACCTCGCCGTCGACCGCGAGCATCAGCAGCCCGGCCGACCGGTTCACCGGCCTCGACACCTCGCACCCGGTCGTACGGTTGATCTCGTCGCACCAGCTGGCGACCGGCTGCTCGAAGCTGCCGGTGACCAGCAGCGCCGGAACCCCCAGTCGCTCCTCCGGGAGGTGCAGTTCCGCACCGACGGCTTCGAGCCGAGCCGGGTCGAGGACGTCGAACATCGCATCGACCGTGGGAGCGACACCTGTGAGCCGATACAGGGTGCGCTTGGAGGTACTGGGTGCCATGGCGCCGCTCCATTCCGAGGTGTTGAGGGCAGGGAAGAGCCCGGGAGTCCCGGGGAGGCCGGGAGCCAGTGAAAGCATCTCCAGTACAGCGGCAACTGAAAGCACTGTCAAACACTTCACAGGGATGGGGTGCCGGTATAGAGTGGGGTCGTCCCAGCCCGCCCGCCCTACGCCACCGGCAGGAGCCCATGAAGCAGCAGGCCAGTGCCCTCGTGACCGCCGCCGACATCTCCCGGCTGGCGGGGGTCACCCGCGCCACGGTGAGCAACTGGCGTCGTCGGCATCCGGACTTCCCCGCCCCGTCGGGAGGCACGGACACCAGCCCGACCTACGACCTCAACGCCGTACGCGCCTGGCTCGCCACCCGTGGCCAACTTCCCGAGGACACCCCGGCGGACGAACTCCGCACCGCCTTGCGCAGCCACCCCGGCGACGGCACATTGGCCCTGCGCCTGCTCCCCGCGGTGCTCGCGGCCGTTCGGCTGGGCCGGAGCGAGCGCGAGGCCCTTCCCGAGCTGCGTGACGACGCGCTGCTGCGATGGATCAGCTCGGCCGCGGACGACGGAGCCGACGACATCCCCGGAGTGGAGGCCCCCGCCGCGTACAGCGCCGACACGACCGTGCCGCTACGGACCTTGCTGCGGTACGTCGTCATGGATGGCGCCGAGGCAGCAACAGATGTGCTGGCCGAACGCCTGCTGGAGGACACCGGGAGTACCGGCACCTACCGCACGCCGCGCCCCTTGGCCGACCTCATGGCCCGGCTCCTCGCCGATGGCGCGGGTGCCTTCCCCGCAAGCGTTCTCGACCCCGCGTGCGGCACCGGATCACTGCTCGCCGCGGCGGCCTCCGCGGGGGCGAGCGAACTGCTCGGCCAGGACATCCTGGTCGCCCAGGCCGCCCAGGCCGCCGTGCGGCTCCGGCTGAGCACCTCCGAAGCGGCGATCACCGTACGGGCCGGAGACAGTTTGCGCGCCGACGCCTTCAAGGGCCGCACCGCGGACGGCGTCCTGTGCAACCCGCCGTACGGAGTCCGTGACTGGGGGCACGAGGATCTGGCGTACGACCAGCGCTGGGCCTACGGCGTACCGCCCAAGGGCGAGCCCGAACTCGCCTGGGTCCAGCACTGTCTGGCCCACCTCCCGCCCAAGGGCCGTGCCGTTCTTCTCATGCCGCCCGCCGTCGCGGAGCGCACCGCCGGCCGCCGTATCCGGGCGCAGCTCGTACGCGACGGAGCGCTTCGCGCCGTCGTCTCGCTTCCCCAGGGCTCGGCCACCCCGCTCCACATCGGCCTGCATCTGTGGATACTCGAACGGCCCGATCCGCAGGCTGAAGCGCCGGGTACGGTCTTGCTCGTCGATGCCGCCGCTTCCGAGTCCCGGGATCTCGACTGGCCCTCCCTCGACGACACCGTGCTCTCGGCGTGGCGGCCGTACCTCGCCGACCAGGATGGCTTCACCGGAGCACCGGGCATCGCCGGCGCCGTGCCGGTAACCGACCTCCTCAACGAAGCCGTGGACCTGACCCCGGCCCGCCACATCCGAACAGCTCCCCGGCAAGCTCTGCGCCCCGCCCTGCTGGCCCGGGAGGCAGCGGAGCTGTACGGCCAACTCCACCAGTCCGCAAAAGATCTCACCAGCCTCAGCGCCAAAGGCGACTGGCCACCGGCCGACGACCGTCCCCGCGACTGGCGTACGGCAACGGTCGCGGACCTTCTACGGGGCGGCGCGCTCAATGTGCTGCGCACCGCGCCCGCGGCCCGCCGGACCCGCAGCGGCCCACCGCTACCCCAGCCCGAGCCCGAATCCGGCGGACGACCGACGCTCACGGCCACCGACGTCCTGGAGAACCGACCCGCCTCCGGAACGGAAGCGGACCTCCCCACGGGCATCGCCCTTCCGCTGATCCAGGCAGATGATGTGCTTCTCACCGAGCTCCTCCATACGGGGCGGGCCCCCGTGGCCCGGGTCGCCGAGCCGAGCGAGGCGGGCACCTTCCTCGGGCCCCATCTCCTGCTCTTCCGCCCGGACCGGCGCCGACTGGACCCCTGGTTCCTGGCCGGGTTCCTCGCGGCGGAGCAGAACGTCAACGCCGCGGCCACCGGCACCTCCATCGTCCGGGTGGACCCACGACGACTCCGTGTCCCCCTGCTCCCCCTCGCCGAGCAGCAGCGCTACGGCGCCGCGTTCAGCCGCCTGCACGAGCTGCGTACCGCCGCCCGCCGCGCCGACGAGGCCGCCGAGGACGTCACCCGTCTCCTCGGCACCGGCCTGACCGGCGGCGCGCTGTTGCCCGACGGTCACGGATCGGCGTGAAACGCGCGGCCCGGCACCACGAACGGCCAGACTTGACGTCTTCGTCCCGCTGGGACGGCGAACACCGGAAGGACTCCGTTGAACAGCAGTAAGCACACGGAACTGGCGAACCACGCGTGGTCGGTCGCCGACCTCCTGCGAGGTGACTACAAGCAGTCCGACTACGGCAAGGTGATCCTTCCGTTCACGGTGCTGCGGCGCCTGGAGTGTGTCCTCGCCCCGACCAAGGACAAGGTCCTGGAGGTCGCCGCCCGCTACGAGAACCAGGACATCAACCCCGACCGCTTCTTGCGCAAGGCGTCCGGTCACAGCTTCTACAACACCAGCAGCTACACGCTGAAGGCCATCGCGGGAGACGCGTCGCACGCGGCGAAGTACCTCAACGAGTACTACGGCGCCTTCTCCCCCAACGCCAGGGAGGTCCTGGAGCGGTACGAGTTCGCCCAGCAGATCAAGCGGCTGGACGCGGCGGATCTGCTGTACCAGGTGGTCGGACGGTTCGCTGATCTCGACCTTCGGCCGGTGGAGAGGGACACCGACGGCGATGTCGTATTCGACGAGGACGGCAATCCGGTCGAGATCGTCTCCAACCACCAGATGGGCTACACCTTCGAGGAGCTGATCCGGCGCTTCGCCGAACAGTCCAACGAGACAGCCGGTGAGCACTTCACGCCCCGGGAAGTCATCCGGCTGATGGTCAACCTGCTTGTCGCACCGGACAGCGACGCGCTGGCCCTGCCGGGCACGGTGCGTACGGTCATGGACCCGGCCTGCGGGACCGGCGGCATGCTGAGCGCGGCCGAGGAGCACATCACAGCTCACAATGAGGACGCCACGGTCAAGGTCTTCGGCCAGGAACTCAACCCCGAGTCCTGGGCCATCTGCCGGTCGGACATGATGATCAAGGGCCAGGACCCGGAGAACATCAAGTTCGGCAACTCGTTCAGCGACGACGGCCACACCGGCGCCACCTTCGACTATCTGCTGGCCAACCCGCCGTTCGGCGTGGAGTGGAAGAAGGTCAAGGACGCGGTCGAGGAAGAACACGACCGCCTCGGTGAGAGTGGGCGATTCGGGGCCGGTCTGCCGCGTATCAACGACGGCTCGTTGCTCTTCCTCCAGCACATGATCTCCAAGATGAAGCCGGTGGACGCGTCGGGGGCGGGCGGCAGCCGCATCGCGATCGTCTTCAACGGCTCCCCTCTCTTCTCGGGTGCAGCTGAGTCCGGTGAGTCCAGGATCAGGCAGTGGATTCTGGAAAACGACTGGCTGGAGGGCATCGTGGCCCTGCCCGACCAGCTCTTCTACAACACCGGCATCTCCACGTACTTCTGGGTACTCAGCAACCGCAAGGCCCGGGACCGGCGCGGGAAGGTCGTCCTGCTGGACGCGCGCGACTACTGGCGCAAGATGCGGAAGTCCCTCGGCGACAAGCGCAAGGAACTGGGCGAGCAGCACATCTCCGAGATCACGCGGCTCTATACGGAAGCACTGGCGGTCGCCGAGGCGGCGAAGAAGGGCGGCGGCCACGACCTGGCCGACCGAGCCGGGAAGATCAAGGTCTTCCGCAACGAGGACTTCGGGTATCGCCGGATCACCGTGGAGCGACCGTTGAAGCTCCGCTTCGAGGTGACGGAGGAAACGCTGGCGACGCTGATCGCGTCCAAGCCGATCACACGGGCCACGGATGCCGAGGCGTTCGCAGCGGCGCTGCGCCCGCTGGTCGGCAAGTCCTGGACGACAAAGTCCGACGCGTGGATCGACCTCAAGGACGCGATCGTGGCGGCCGGGCTGTTGTGGCCGACGGGAGCGCCGTTCGGCAAGGCACTGCGGGAGGTGGTCGGCGTCCGGGACCCGGAGGGTGAGGTCCAGCGCGTCAAGGGGGAACCTGAGCCGGATCCGGATTTGCGGGATTACGAGAACGTGCCGCTGGAGGAGGACGTTGAGGAGTACTTGGGGCGGGAGGTGCTGCCGCATGTGCCGGATGCGTGGATCGACCATGGGAAGACGAAGATCGGGTACGAGATTCCGTTTACGCGGCATTTCTATGTGTATAAGCCGCCGAGGCCATTGGCGGAGATCGACGGGGAGTTGAAGGCACTGGAGGCCGAGATTCAGGCACTACTGAGTAAGGTGACGGAATGACTGGCCGTCTCCCATTGAAGCGTATTACTCGCCTGGCGTATGGGGACGCGCTCGCTGCGGACATTCGAGTCGAGGGCGAGTACGCGGTCGTGGGGTCAGGGGGCGCTTCTGGAACTCACAGCTCCCGTAATTTCCGGGCTCCGGGAATCGTCATCGGCCGAAAGGGGAGCTACGGCTCCATTCATTGGATTCCCGGAGGCGGATTTGCCATCGACACTGCTTATTATATCGACGAGACATGCACATCCGCAGATCTCCGCTGGCTCTATTACGCGCTCCAAGCAGTGGATCTACGTGGAGTATCGCAAGACGTTGGCGTTCCTGGGCTATCCAGGGAGTCCGCCTACCAGGTACTACTACCTGTAGCACCGCCACTGGAGGAGCAGCGCCGCATCGCCGACTTCCTCGACGTCGAGGCCTCCCGCATCGACAGTCTGGACGCATACCGGTCTGTGCAGCTGAAGCTACTCTCGGATCGCGATCGAGCAATGCTGGACCTTACATTCCGAGAGGCCCGGTCCGGCGCTCCGACGCGACTCAAGTATCTATTTTCTGTGCGCCCCCGCTACGGCGTCCTAGTTCCGGTATTCACGGACGAAGGCGTCCCGTTCATCCGAGTAAACGACCTCCTTGACTTGGAGGGGCGGGCCGAGGGTTTGCGTAACATTTCGAGCGAATTGTCAGCGCAATACGCCAGGAGCGTCATCCAGCCCGGTGATCTGCTGATGAGCGTCGTGGGAACGCTCGGACGTGCAGCGATTGCCCCCTCCAGTTTGACTGGAGCGAACATCGCGCGAGCCGTGTGTTCGATGCGTTTTATGCCAGATGTAGAAGTCCAACTCGTCAAAGCCTGGCTAGGTACGAGTTCCTTTCACGAGCAGGCTCGACTCGCGACGAGCACAGACACGGCCCAGCCAACGCTCGGCATGGAAGACCTGGGCAATTTTTCCCTGACTTGGCCGTCTGATTCACAGGAGCGGAAAAACTTGGTTCGAGAAATTGCCAGGACCCAGAGTTTGACGAGGAGTCTGAGCGAAAAACTCGAACGCCAAAAAGAAGTTCTCGCTGAGCGTCGCCAAGCCCTGATCACCGCCGCCGTCACCGGCCAGATCGACGTATCCACCGCCAGCGGACGAGGAATCGAGGAATAGCCGCCCATGTCCGTCCACGACGAAGCAGCCTTCGGAAACGCTATAGTCGCCGCCCTGCTGGAGCGCGGTTGGAATGAAGGAAGCAATCAGCACTACCAACCCCACCTCGGCCTCGACACCGCCCAGCTCTTCGAGTTCATCGGCAAGACCCAGGCCGACGACTGGGACGAGCTGATCGCCCTCTACGGCGGGGACGTCAATACCGCCCAGGCCGGGTTCGCCAAGCGCGTTGACCAGGCGATCGCAACGGACGGCGTGCTGGACGTGCTCCGCAAGGGCGTGAAAGACCACGGCGTCCTGATCAGGCTCGCCTACTTCAAGCCGTCGCTCGTCGTGTCGGACGCGGTCCTGGACGACTACCGGGCGAACCGCCTGACCTTCCTCAAGGAGTTGCAGTACGCGACGAAGCAGGCGGACAAGGGCAACGAGCTGGACCTCACGCTGTTCCTCAACGGAATCCCGCTCGCCACCGTCGAGTTGAAGAACGGCCTGACCCGTCAGGGGGCTGAACACGCCAAGGAGCAGTACCGCACGGACCGCGATCCCACCGAGCTGATCTTCGCCCGCCGCGTCATCGCGAACTTCGCCGTCGACACCGACGTCGTCTACGTCGCGCCCGAACTGCGCGGCAAACTAACCCGGTTCCTGCCGTTCAACATGGGGTCAGAGGGCCCAGGGAAGCCCGGCGGCGCGGGGAATCCGGCGCCCACCGTCCCCGGGACCTACGCGACCTCCTACCTCTGGGAACAGATCTGGGAGCGGGACACCTGGCTGGACCTGATCGAGCGGTTCGTGCACCTCAGCAAGGAGAAGGGCCCGGACGGGCGGACCCGTAGGAAGCTGATCTTCCCCCGCTACCACCAGTGGGACATCGTCAAGAAGCTTGCCAACCACGCGGCCCGTCACGGCGCCGGTCACAACTACCTCGGCATGGCCTCCGCCGGCTCCGGCAAGTCGAACACCATCGGGTGGCTGGCCCACCGCCTGTCGTCCCTGCACACACCCACCGACCCCGCCCAGATCGACCCCGACGCCCTGGCCGCCGGGCTCAAGCCCGGTGCGCCCGTCTTCGACAAGGTCGTGATCATCACCGACCGCCGCAATCTCGACGCCCAGCTCCGCGAAACCGTCGGCAGCTTCGAGAAGACCGCCGGTCTGGTCGTGAAGATCGACGAGAAGCACGGCGCGAAGTCCGACCAGCTCGCCAAGGCGCTGTCCCGCGAGACCGGGAAGATCATCACGGTCACGCTGCACACCTTCCCCGCCCTCATCGACTACCTGCGCCGCAACCCCACCGAGATACAGGGCCACAACTTCGCGATCATCGTGGACGAGGCCCACTCCTCCCAGTCCGGAGACGCCGCCACGGCCGTCCGCGCGGCTCTGCGTGACCTGGGCCTGGACTCGGACTCCGACGACGCCGGGGCGATCGAGCTGGAGGCGGAAGCCGCCACCGACGCCAAGCTCATCCGCAAGGCCACCCAACGCAGCAAGGCGTCCAACCTCTCCTACTTCGCCTTCACGGCCACGCCCAAGGCCAAGACCCTCGAACTCTTCGGCACCCTGGACACCGTCGACGGCAAGGCGGCATACGTCCCCTTCCACACGTACTCAATGCGCCAGGCCATCGAGGAAGGCTTCATCCTCGATCCCCTTCGCACGTACGTCACCTACGACACGTACTGGAAGCTGGTGAACAAGAACCCGGACGAACGCGAGGTGGACCCGTCCAAGGCGAATCCGCTGCTCGCCCGGTACGCGCTCACGCACGACTCGACTGTGGCCCAGCAGGCACAGGTGATCGTCGAGCACTTCCGCACCCACACCACCGGTCGGCTCGGCGGGCGGGCCAAGGCCATGGTCGTGACGGGCTCCCGGTACAGCGCTGTGCAGATGGCCCGTGCGATCAGGAAGTACATCGGTGACCTTGAGTACGCCGACCCCGGTGTCCTCGTCGCGTTCTCCGGCACCCTGACGTATGACGGCGTGGAGACGACCGAGCCGAAGGAGAACGGCGGGCTGGCCGAGTCGGCGCTGCCCAAGGCGTTCGCGTACACACGCAAGGACGACAAGGCCGTACGCACCGGCGGGAAGGCCACGCAGCGCGAGTACCGCATCCTCGTCGTCGCCGAGAAGTATCAGACCGGCTTCGACCAGCCGCTTCTCACCACCATGTATGTCAACAAGAAGCTCGCGGGCATCAGCGCCGTCCAGACGCTCTCCCGGCTGAACCGCACCGCCGACCGCAAGTCTCAGGCGGACCTCGCCGTACTGGACTTCGTCAACGACGCCGAGGACATCAAGGAGTCCTTCCGCCCGTACTTCGAGGAGGCGAACACTCTCCCCTCCGATCCCAACCTCCTCTACACCGCGCAGAGCAAGGTCATGCAACCGGACCTTCTCGTAGAAGAGGAGATGCGGGAGTTCGCCGATGCCTATATGGCGGCCGAGGAGAAGGCGGCCGGCTCGGTGGCCCGCTGGGAGAAGCTGCACGCCGAGCTGTACCGGCTCCTCGGCCCCGCCGTCGACCGGTTCACCGAGCTGCTGGACCGCAAGGACGAGGCGGGCGACCCCGACGAGGACGCCGCCGAGGCCGCCGAGCAGTTCCGTGCGGATCTCAACGACTACGTACGGAAGTACGGCTTCCTCTCCCAGATCGTGCCCTACCGTGACGCCGACCTCGAATGCCTCTACCTCTACGGCCGCCACCTGCTCAACCGCCTGCCCCGGCGCGGAGACGGCGGCGTGGACGTAGGGGACCTCGACCTCAGTCACCTGCGCATCCAGAAGACCGGCCAGCACGACCTGGCATTGGCCTCCGAGGGTGCGGCGGAACTGCGCGGCTTCGGCGAGGGTGCGGGCGGCGCCAAGGAGCAGGAGAAGTCGTTGCTGTCGGAGCTGATCGACAAGTTCAACGACAAGTACGGCACCGCCTTCACCGATCAGGACGTGATCACGCCGTGGTCGGAGGCGACAGCTGACCCGAAGGTCCGCGCCGCCGCCGTCAACGACGAGGAGAATTTCGGTCTTGTCTTCGACGAGGTCTTCGAGGACAAGATGGCCGAACACATCGACACCATCGCCGACATGGGGCGGCAGTACTTCAGCCACGACGACAGCTTCAAGCAGTCACTCAACCAGAGTGCGCGCCGGGCGGCTTGGCGGATGATCCGCAGGGAGGAGAACATCGACGACGAGGCGGCTTGACCCTCCCGGCCGACCGCTGCGCAGTGTCAGTCACCTTGAGGAAGTGAAAGGCCCGCGACCACGGATGTCCCACGCGTGGGGCGGGGCCGGACGGTCCAGGCGGTGGCGAGGCTGTCGACGAGGAACAGACCCCGACCGCACTCGGAGTCCGTATCCGGGCGAGCCAGTTCGAGTTTGCCGGTACCTGGATCGGAGACGGCGAGCCAGTAGTGTCCGTCGGCGGGCCAGAGGACGAGTTCGATGAGGTCCTCGTCCTCCCAGCACGCGCCGTGCCGGATGGCGTTGGTGACCAGCTCCGAGGTCAACAGGCCCAGGTCGTCGCCGAGATGGGATCGAACGGGATCCGGCAGTGACTTGGCGACGGCGTGCCGGGCCCTCCGTACGGAGGTGGGGTGAGCGGGGAAGCGCCAGTGGACAGGGACGAGGGGGATCTCGGGCATGGCGAACTCCTTGACTGAGTGGGGGGTTTGAGGTCGCGGTGCGCTTCCGGCGTTGCGGTGTGTAGCGTGCGCGATACCGACAGTAGAGCACGAGGGGCCATATTTGCCATCTGATTCGCAATAATGGCCTCGATGCGGTGAACTAGTGCCCATCGAGTTCGTGGCACGGAAAGGTACGGCATGCCACCAAGGACGATCCTCACTCAACGCCAGAAACGCCTGGGAAGTGAGCTTCGCAGGATGCGCACCACGGCTGGCAGGTCGGCGGAGTACGCCGCAGGGCTCCTCGGCGTCGATCGGAGCAGGATCTCCAACATGGAGTCCGGACTACGCGGGATCAGCGCCGAGCGGCTGCGCACCCTGGCCTGCAACTGTGACTGCACCGACGAGAAGTACATCAACGCCCTGGCCGAGATGGCGGAGCCGAACGAAGCAGGATGGTGGGAGCGTTACCGGGGGAGCTTGCCTCAAGGCATGCTGGACATCTCCGAAACAGAGGCTGGCGCCGTGCGTCTGCGAGGCGCGAACACCGTGCATGTTCCAGGGCTGCTCCAGACATCAGCGCACGCCATGGCCATTTTCCGTTCCGTCGTCCCACAGCTTCCCGAGCATGAGGTCGCTCTCCGACTGGCACACCGGTCGGAGCGCCAGAAGGTGATCATCGGCGACAACCCGACCCCGTACGTGGCCGTGATTCACGAGGCGGCGCTTCGCATGCAGTTCGGCGGACGGGACGTCGCCCAGGCACAGTTGGAGTACCTGCTGGAGGTCTCCGAATGGGACAACGTCACCGTGCTGGTGCTCCCCTTCAGTCACGGCGCCTTCCCCGGAGCAGGGCACACGGTCGTCTACACCGAGGGCCCTGTGCAGCAGCTCGATACCGTGCAGTTGGACAACTCCCATGGTCCTCTCTTCCTGCACGCTGACGGCCAGCTCGCGAAATACCGGGCACAACTCGACCTGTTGGAAGACTTGGCACTGTCCCGGGAGGCGTCCCGGGATTTCATCCGCCAGATCGCCCAACAGCTATGAGGAGAAGTCACATGGCCGACATCATTTGGGAAGCCCCGCTCTGCGGCGAGGGCAGCTCCTGCTTCCGCCTCGGCACCGACGCCCACGGCAACGGCTACATAACCGTCGCCGGCCAAGAAGACCACTACCTCACCGACTCCCTCGAAGCCCTGCGCACCCTCATCACCGACATCAAGGCCGGTAAGGCAGACCATCTGCTCTAGGACGCCAACACCCGGCGCCGCCAGTCGGTACCGTGCGGCACATGACGCAGGCAAGGAGAATCGGCGAGCAGGGCCGCTACGAGCTGATCGAGAAGATCGAGTCCGGCGGGATGGGCACGGTCTGGCGCGGCTACGACGCCGTCCTCGACCGGGAGATCGCGGTCAAGCTCATCCGGCCCGACGTCGTCGCGACTCCCGCGCAGGCGAAGGAGTTCACCCGCCGCTTCGAGCGCGAGGCCCGTGTCACCGCGCGGATCGGCCACCACGGGGTGCCGCAGGTGTTCGACGCGGTGCTGGACGAAGCGTCGTACGACCGGCTGTACCTGGTGATGGAGTACGTGCGCGGGATCTCCCTGCGCACGGTGCTCACGGCCACGGAGGACGGCGCGGCGGTGGGACTCCCCGTGAGCTGGGCCGCGTCGATCGTCGCGCAGATCTGCACGGTCCTGTCGTACGCCCACGCAATCCCGGTGGTGCACCGCGACCTGAAGCCGGACAACATTCTGATCGCCACGAACGGCACGGTGAAAGTGCTGGATTTCGGCATCGCGAAACTGCTGGGAACGGACGTCACACGGCTCACCGCCGCCGGCGACCGGATCGGCACCAGCCGGTACATGCCACCCGAGCAGATCGAGAACGCACAGATCACGCCGCTCAGCGATCTCTACGCACTCGGCTGCGTGCTGCACGAACTCCTCGCCGGGCAGCCGGTCTTCAGCGGCGACAACGACTACCAGCTCCTGTACCAGCACATGGATGTGCCTCCGACGCCCCTGCGCACCCTGCGGCCCGAGGTGCCGTCGGACCTGGAGGCGCTGACCCTTGACCTGCTGTCCAAGGCGCCCGAGCAACGTCCGGCCGACGCATACGCGGTGTACGAGCGTCTGTCACCGCATCTGCCGCCACCGGGTTCGGCGGCCGACCCCTTGGCGCTCGTCGGCGGCGACGCGGCCTCCGGGGTGCCCGACCCGACGCTGGTCTACCGGCAGCCGAACGCACCCCTGCGACGGACCGCCGCTCCCGCGTCCTCTCCGGAGCCGCCGGTCCCGGCACCGGTCCCGGGGCGTGCCGACACCGTATTGCGGGACGCGATCCGGGACGCGTACGCCCGGTCCGCGGATCTCGCCGAGAACGGGCGGTTCGCCCAGGCCGCGGACGTCCTCAAGGCGGTGATCGCCACGGCGGCCACCGCCCTCGGCGCGCACAACCCCCGTGTACTCGGTCTGCGGCGGCAGCGTGCGGCGGTCCTCATGGCCGGCGAAGATTTCCGGCGTGCCCTGCCGGAGTTCGACGCCTTGGCCGCCGTTTACGCCCGTACGGCGGGACCGGCGGACGAGAACACGCTGGAGTGCCGTCGGCACGCCGCCCACTGCCGGGCCAACCTCGGCCAGGCCACCGCCGCCCTGCGGGAGTTCCAGGAGGTCCTGGAGGTCGTTTCCGACGTGGATGGGGACGCCTCCGAGACCGCCCTCGACCTGCGCCGCAGTATCGGTGTCCTGCTCTTCTCCGAAGGACGCCGCGTCGAGGCCGAGGGTGTCCTCGACGCCCTCCACGAGGACATGTGCGTTCTCCTCGGAGAGGAGCACGAGGAGACCCGCGAGATTGCCGATCTCCTCGCCCGACTGCGCGATCCGGAGGGGCCGCGCCCACAGTGACGGCCCGCTGGCGCGGTACGCAGGCCGTCAGGCGTCGTCTTCAGCCTCGTCCTCTTCGCTGTAAATACGCTTGGCCAGATCCCACAGGCTCAGGCCATCTAGCTGGAACCAGCGAACCGTTCCCTGGTTGGCCACGGGGCGATCGTCCCAGCCGGCGTCCGCCCACATCTTCGACACCAGTCCGGACGGCGAGTACTGCTGCTGGTCGTACGCCCACAGGATCGGCTTGGTCCGGTGATTGACCCAGGTCGCCTGGCGTCGCCTCTCGTCTTCGGCAAGCCACGCTTCGAGGGCGTCCCGTTCGGGCTCGTTCTGACCGACGTACCGGAGGGGGGCTCCGTCCTTGATGACACGGCGGTCGACCAGGAGCGGCGCGGTGTTCGGGCGACGCTGCTTGCGCTCCTTCGCCTGAGGCGCGGGAACCGCGACGCCATCGGCCAGGTCCCCGAGGACCTGCTCCGCCAGCTCCCGGCAGTTCTTCGCGCTCTGGAAGGCAGCCCTGATCTGGGAACGCGGTCCGTAGCGCGTCACAATCTGATGAGTCAGCCGACGGACCAGCTCCGGAACGAGGGCGGGGATCTGCTCCAGAACCTCGCTGTCCCAGTCGAAGTCGGGATCATCGATACTCGTGGCGCCAAGGTGCTGAAAGATCAGGTGAGTGACGAGAAACCCACCGTGCTCTGCGGTCGCGGCCTCGCGGCTGTTCTGCCCACTGCCCAGTTCGTAGACCGCGCTCCGTGCCGCGCGCAGCGTCAGCACAGAACGCCACACCTTCTGCGGGGAGGGCTCGCGTTTGAAGAGCAGGGTGTGGCTGCCCTGGGAGCCCTGCTCCCAGAGGTTCTCCATGGAACTGGCGGCGCGGGCGGTCTGTTCCGCGTCCGGGTGGAGGCAGGCGAGAGCGAGCGCGAGTTCGTCCAGTGAACAGCCGGTCTCCGGTGCGGGGACCGGCTCACCGCGCTTGATCACATACTGCTTGTGCAGTTCGGCACGGAGGTTGGCCTTGATCGCCTGGTGCACGGGTTCCAGCGCGATGTGATCGCGCTGCTCGATGGCGTTCTGCCGGTTCGCCGCCTGCGAGACCTGGACTCCGAACTTCCGGTCCTCATGTGTGTTGATGACCTTGATGCTCAGGGTGGCATGGGCCGCGGTCTCACCGTCGTCGTGCATGGCCCTGGCCACAGCCCGTACCGTCTGAGCGCCGTTCACGATGCTCGCCCCGGTCACCTTGAGAGTGGTCGGCCTGCTCCTCGGGGCCCTGGCGCTCTCGTGCTCAGCTTTGAGCGCGTCGCAGATCATGGTGATCCCGTTGTTCAGGTGCCAGAACCTGGTGGGATCCGACGTCAGAGTCTGACCGATCTCCGCATTGGTGACGGTAGGCCCCAGCGGTGCCCGGAGATTCTGCTCGAACAGGCCGGTACCGTGCGTCTCGTACCACTCGGCGACACTCTCGGCGGAGACCGTGCCCTGGTATGCCTCAAGCGGTCCCGCCTGCTGGTACCAGTCGTCAAGGCGTACGTCGAGGTCGATCGGCTCCGGCCGGAGATCCGCATGGATCTGACCATGGAAATCGGCGGCGCGCAGCAGCTTGATACTCAGGCGGGCACCATGGCTGTTGAACTCGCGGAGAGCGTTGTTGAGGACCTCAAGCGCGGGTGGTGAGGGCTCTACGGTACCCATCAGCGCAATGACCAGAATGGCTCGTCCATTGACGAGGAAGGGCCTGGCCTCTTCGGCGAGGGTGGAGGCTCGCTGGTTGAACTGGTCGTACAGCTCGTTCTCGATCCGGTTCAGGCCGTCCACCATCGCCTTGGCGGCGTCCACGTCGAACGTCGCCGTGCCCCTGTCGCTCCACTTCGCCTGGACAAGAAGGGCCTGGCCGCTCTCCGGCAGGGGGGCGATGGCGTCCAGCCCCTGATCCGCGATGCCGTCCGTCACGAACCGCGCTGCCTCGGCCACACCGCACTTGGCCATAATGCGTACCGCGAGCGCCGCGAGGGCGCGGGAGAGAAAGCGCTGCTCGTAGTTGCCCCCTCCGAAGTGGGCGATGTCGCTGTCATCTATCACCCCGTCGAACGTCTCATGCAGTTGCGCGCGGACCTGCGTTACCTGGCGAGGCGTGTCTGCCCCCGAGGTGACCATGGATGATTGCCTTCCCACTGGTGGTGTCATGCGATGCCCTGATCCCGCGTCCCGATCCCTGAACCGTTGCCACGCGGCCTCGTGCTGAAGTCGACGACCACCAGAGCGACACCGGCCGTTTCGACGCTGGCCTCCACCCAGTTCATGGCCACCTCGAAGGACACATCGCGCGCGCCGAGCCAACCGTCGCGCACCAGACGGGCGAAGTCGGTCGGCACGAGATGGCGGGTGAGCATGTCGGTGGAAAGACGTCGAAGACCGTGCGCCCCGGTGGCCGGGACCGCTGCCGCGATCTGGTCGTAGGGGTAGATCGCGCCGGAGCTCGTCCGGTGCAGAGCGGGAGTGAAGGGCACCGGCTCGTGAATGCGGAGAAAGAGGGGGTCGTTCAGCAGGCCGTAGTCGTCGGCGCCGCTTCGGGTGGGGTTCGGCAGACAGCGAACACGGACGAGGAACTCGGCCAGGCCGTGTCGGGCGTCGGACGACAAGACCCCGTTCGGGCCCGGACTCAGGTAGCGCAGTGCGACGAGCGTCTGCGTGTGGACGTGGTAGTAGTAGGCGTCGAGGGACCCCTCCCCGCCATCGACCACCCACTGATCGATGATCGACGTGGCCTCGACGTCATAGCTTTGACGGCCTCTGTCACTCGCGAACATCCGGAGGACGGTCTCACCGACGCCGTTGAACCTCTCCGCCACTTGCCCGTGGATGTCGCCGAACCCCGGCTGAACCGGAGTCCCGGTGAGCCCGCTCAGGAAACTTGTCCGGGCGATTGTCCTGTCCCAGTCGTGCACCGGCGCGAAGTCATTCGGGGTCAATCCAGCCATCTTGGCGAAAAGCAGCAGTGCGTCACGCTCATCGCGCCAGCGGAGTTCACGGTCGGTCCAGCCTTCGCCGTCGTCGAGCAACGGCAATAGCTTCTGAACTTCACTCTCGACCCCAGGGGAGACGCCTCTGAGATTGGCGAGCACGCTATCCGCGCCGACTGTGACCGGACCGCTTTCCGGCAGCGCTCCGGCGAGTTGGCCGTTTCGCCCACCGCCGGTGCGCCGGAGCAACGAGAACGGGACTTCTTCTCGAATCCTTCGTACACGGGTGACGATGACCTTCCGGTCCCGGTCGGTCTCGTGAGCAGGACGCACGATGCCCAGCCCCCAGATCCGCTCCGCTTGCTCCCGGCCGCCGTCACTTTGTTGGGCTGGGGGCGCAACCAGAATCGCGAGGTGGGACTTGGTCTCGGGCCAGTCACGACACGGTTGGGAGTAGGACCGTTCCTTGGCGGGGTCGGCATCGAACAGACGTAGCAAGTCATCGTCAGGCCGCAGAATCGCGAGCCGCGGCGACCGTGTCCCAGACGGAAACTCGGCCTGCCATGGTCGTGCCAATGCCATCCACTCCCCCGAGCCACCTACCGGCGCACCGTGCCTCATTCAGGAGAATGCTACTTTGGCACGAGTTCCTTCGCGGCCAGAGTTTATCTACCGGAGCCGTGAGCGCAGGTTCGAATCCTGCCGAGGGCGCCCCAGCCCGGACAGGCGGGCCCGGGGATTTTCCGGGCCCGCCAGCCGGTGTGCGGTTGTTGTGTTTGTTGGGTTTCTTGCGTTTGTTGTGGTGGT
>NZ_JBHYUG010000047.1:44780-52290 GCF_042749375.1 Streptomyces sp. NPDC059477
GGTGTCTGTGTGTGTGTGTCCGAGGTCCGCGGCGTCTCATCTTAGCCGCCCGGGCGGGGCTGCCTCCGCGCGCCCCCCCCCGCGCGCCCCCCCGCGCGGGGGGGGGGGCCCGGTGTCCGCCCCCCCCCCCCCCCTGCCGGTGTCCTGTTCTTCTGTTTCTTGCGATTCTTCCGTTTCTTCTGCTGCTTCTTCTGCATCCGGTGAGCGCGGCAGGCCGGTCGGTCGCATCTGCCGCGCCCCTGTGGCCTGCTGCCCCGGTCTCACTCCTCGTCGGTGAAGAGTGCCCCCCGGCAGACTCGTTGGGCTGTGGGCCGGACCGGCTTCCAGGCCCTGCCGACGCCCAGGGCCGAGGTCGGGACAGGCGTCGGCCTGGGGGCAGGGCGGGGCCTGCGACGGCGGGGAGGCACGGTTGCCTTGATGCGTCGGCCCGGGGTGAAGCGGCCGGCCTGGCGTCGACTGTGCTTTTGCTGTGCATTCATGGACTTCTCCTGTTCGAGTGTTTGCTTGACCAGTAATCAGGCCCGCGCCGATACGCGGTCCTGGGAATCGCCGCAATGTTCGGGGCGGCGTGATCACAGCCTTGCAGATCGGTCCGGCAAGTCCAAGTTCCAGACGTTAGCCGAACGTTAATCGCTCCGCGGTGGCTCGTGGCATGCTTTCTCTCGTCCGCAGATCGAAGTATCTGCCGTACGAGAGAGGGATGAGAAAGTGGAATACCGTGTACTGGGCCCGGTCCTGGCCCTGCGCGACGGGGAACCGGTCGCGTTCAAGTCGGCGAAAGCCCTTGAACTGCTCGCTGTTCTGCTACTGGCGCCGAGGCACCGTGCTTCACACGCCTCCGTCATGCAGTGCCTGTGGCCGGGCGAGGATTCGAACCCCAATCGAATTCGACAGTTATCCCATCAGCTGCGGCGGTTGGTTCCCGAGGCTGTAGTCGAGCGGAATGAGCCCGGATTCTGTCAGATCCACGCTGACCCGAGGAACGTCGACTACATTCGATTCCAGGATCTGCGGCGGGCGGCGGACGCCGCGCCAAACTCCTTGGAACAGATCAAGGCGCTTCGGTCCGCACTCGGTGAGTGGCGGGGAACGCCCCTAGAGGACTTGCCGGGCCCCGGATTCGAACACCAGAGACACAGACTCGACGCCGAGTTCCGGGACGCCACGGCTGCATGCGTCCGCGCAGAGCTGGAATTCGGCGAGTCGTGGGACGCTCTCGACCGGGTCGACTCAGCGCTGACCGAGTGGCCCGACAACGAGGCATTGCTGCGGCTCAAAATGACCGCCTTGCGCGCGCTAGGCAGGGAGGACGAGATCGAACCGCTGATCGTCCACTGGGGGCGGCGGTTCGACCGACAGACGTACCATCTGCTCCTGGCGGACGACACAGGGCAGCTGGGCCGAGGGACGACGGATGCGCAGGTCGGATCGGCCTCCTTCGCGTCGCGACAACTTCCCATGTCGCCTGTGGGAGCGGTGGGCCGACAACCTCAGCTTGAGCAGTTGACGCTGACCGTCCTGGGGCGGATGCCCCACCGCACCCGCATCGCCGCCCTCTCGGGCATGGCGGGCGCGGGGAAGACCTTCCTGGCCGTGAAGGCGGCGACCGTGCTCCAGCCGGAGTTCCCGGACGGCGTTCTCTACGTGGACCTCCGTGGCTTCTCGTCGAGCGAGCCCGAGCGGCAGGGCGCTGTCCTGGCCAGGTTTCTGAACGACCTCGGGGTACGCCCGAAGACCCCGACCATGGACGGCATGGTGTCCGCCTACCGGTCCGCGCTCGCGGATCGCGCGGTGCTGCTGATCCTGGACAACGCACGCGACGAGGAACACGTCCACCAGTTGCTTCCCGGTCCCGGAGCGAGTGCGGCGATTGTCACCAGCCGGCGGCAACTGCACGGTCTCTCCATCAAGGCAGGGGCCGACCTGATCGATCTCGCTCCCCTGGACCGGCAGGATGCGGCCGAGTTGCTCCGCACACAGCTGGGCGAGACCCGGATGCGTACAGCCGTTCCCTTCGTCGACGACCTGGTCACCTACTGCGCCGGTGTTCCCCTGGCGTTGCGCATCATGGCGGCACGGATCGAGCAACGACCTCCGCAGGCGATCGGAGGGCTCGTCCGCGATCTACGGGCGGAAAGCACCCGGTTGAGGTCCTTGGACCTGCGCTCTGAGAGTCTGAGCATGCGCTTGCTACTGGACGCTTCCCACAAGCTGCTGTCCGCACCGGCGGCACGACTGTTCTGGCGGTTGGCGGTTCACCCAGGTCCGACGGCCAGTTGGGCTGCCGTACGGGCATTTGATCCGGCGGACTCCGCCGTCATCAGCGACGCGCTCGACGACTTGGTGCGGATGAGCCTGGTGACCGAACCTATGGACGAACGCTACGCACTTCACGATCTGATCCGTGTCTATGCCACGGAACGGGCCGATCAGCAGGATGCCGAGGAGCGGGCGCGGTTGGTCGAGCGAATCCTGTCCTTCCTGCTCCACAACGCCTGGGCCTGCGACCGCAGACTGGATGCCGGACGCCGGCTTCCGATCCCCGACCCGACCGGCGTCCAGGTCGTCGCTCCGTCCACTGTCGGCGAGGCGATGTCGTGGTTCGACACCGAGTACTCCACGCTGACCGCCGCCCTCGGACTGGCCGAAGAGCGTGGCCTGGACCGCTACACCTGGCTGCTGTCCATGACTCTCGTGACGTTCCAGTGGCGCTCCGACCGGCATCTGGACGCGCTCAGGTATCTGACCGGCGCTCTGGCAGCGGTCCGACGGGAGGGCGGGCCCGCCGACATCGCGATGGTCCACCGCATGCTCGCCGGCACCCACCGTGGCCTCGGGGACACCGCCCAGGCAACCAGGGAACTCCGGGCCGCGGTAAGGCTGAGCGAAGACGGAGGGGACCTCCCTGGCCTCGCCATGGGCCGCTATGTCCTCGGCGTTCTCCTGCGCGAGAGCGGTTTTCCCGCCGAGGCGCTGGAGTACTTCACCGCTTCCCGCTCCGCGTTCGAGGAACTGGGAGATGTCCTCAATGAAGGGCTGACGCTGGGCGGCACCGGAAATGCCCACTACGACCTGGGGCGATACGACGAAGCCATGGAGTACTGCTTGCGTTCCCTGGCTGTACTGGAGGGCCATGGTGACGTCAATGGACAGGCGTATGCGCTCTTCAACCTCGGCCGGATCAGGATGGGCCAGGCGGAACACGAAGCGGCCATCGGCGACTTCCAGCGCGCTCTCGATCTGTACCGGTCGCTCTCCTACGGGAGCAGGCAGGCCAGAACACTGGTCTTGTTGTCGGACGCATGCCGGTACGCGGGTCGGGCGCCGGAGGCTGCGAGCGCTCTGGAACAGGCACGCTCCGAACTGGCAGGACTGGGTGAAAGGGATCTCGACGCCGCTGTCGAGCGGTTGAGGCGGCTGCCATGAACCCGGGCGGCGGACCGTTCACCCCGGGAGTCACCACATCAGCGATCCGCAACGCCATGGATGTGTCGGATCGGGGCGCGTGGCTTTCGGAGAGGGCGGGGTGCCGGGCTCGGGCAGCATGGGCCCCAGTGCGCGCAGTACTTCGGCGACACCGTTCGGTCGTTGATCCGGGTTCATGGCGACCATGGCGAGTCCGAGGGCGCGCAGCGGCTCGGGCATATTCTCCGGAGCACCTTCGGGGAAGGGTTGGGCCGTGGCTTCGAAGGGGTACTCCAGATCGCTGTACGGCAACTCAGGGCCAACCATCTTGAAGAGCAAAGCGCCAAGAGCGAAGACATCAGCCTGCGCAGTGACCCATGAATTTTCGATCATCTGTTCAGGGGCGGCGAATCTCGGAGTACCGCGTGGGTCGTCCTCAACGTATCCGGGTGCGATCGCAATACCGACATCCAACAGCCGCACATAGCCATCGGGTTGCAGCATTGCGTTCTTCGGAGTGACGTCTCGGTGCACGTATCCCCTGCTATGCACGGCACCGAGAATCGCGCACAGTTGTCCCACGACTGCAATGGCCGCATCTTTCGGAACCGGATGGTGATCGCCGATCCAGCTGTCGAGGTTTACCCCATCGATCAGCTCCATGACGAGGAATTTGCGGCCATTTTTCCCGTAGGAGCCGCTGTCATACACCGCAGGAATCCCTGGAATATCCAGCAAGCTCATAAGCCGGTCGTGCTCGTCTGTGATGAAACGGCCAAAGAAGGTGTAGTCGGCCGTCGACTCGACAACACGAGGGAATTGAAGTTTGACCGCGACCTTCCGCTGTTCCACCTGGTCCCAGGCAACGAAAGTCTCCCCCTCCGAGCCCTTGCCCAGCCTTCGCACCAGCCGGTAACGGTCGTTGAGGATAGGGCCAGGAAGCATCCGATTGCTCCATACGCACAGAGGAATTCCCGGTCGGTTCGACAAAGAACCCCGGCAACAGACAAGCGAGGACATTATGTCAGGAAGTTGGCCACCCGATGGACTGATCGGGGAATCGGGCGCCGTCCATATCCGTCTGGGCATGTTCGGCCCGGAGCGGTACCGGTGCCCCGCGTCCGACGTATTCAAGGCCCGGGGCCTGTGGCTGCGAGATCGAGCCGCATCGAAGCCGGAGGCACTGGAGTCGTTCACCAACTCACCCTTCATGGCCGCGGCCGACCGGCTTGAGCGGCCCGAGGACGCCCCATACGGATACCGGAAACGTCCGCTGCACGACGGGCTGCGGCAGTGGACCGAGCACGCGCTGCGGATGTACCACAAGGCGTGCCCGCCGGATCCGGGCCTTCGCCCCGCGCAGAGCCCATGGGTCTACCGCTACTCCCCGCCGGTCACGGACGACCGGGGCACCGCCTCGCGCTACCGCATATCTGCCTGGGGCCGTTGCTTCGAGTCGGCCGACGGCCGCCGCCGTGAACTGCGCCTGCCGGCCACCCGCCTGCGCGAACGCGGCGAAGCCGAGCGCGCGGTGGCCGCCCTGGTCGCGGCGGAGGGTGACAGCGACCCCCGGGTCGAGGAGGTGAAGGTCCTCCAGTTCGCCCTGTCCGACGGTCGGTCGGCCACGGTTTTCGAGGGAACCCGGGCACAGGCGGTGGAGTTGTACCGGGCTCATGGGGCACCCGCCGTCCGCGCGCTGCTCAACAGCCAGGAGTATCGGCCCGGCAGCGCCTGCGTGTCCTGCGTCGCGGCGCCGGTGTGCCCGGCGCTGCCGAGGGCCGAGGGGCTGCTGGGGATCGCCGATCGCACCCGCCCGCGCCGGAGCTGGTCCGCCACGACCGGCCGGGGGCACCGGAGCTGCCCGGCACGCGGCTACCTGCGTGGGCTGCGGCTCCCGGTCGAGGACACGCTGGAGCGAAACGCCGCAGCCGAGCGAGGAAGGGCCGTCCATCAGTTCCTGGCGGAGCGTCACGGTCGCCAGGACGCCGCACCGTGCACTGCCGAGATTCCCGAGGAGTGGGTGCCCGAGGGGTATCGGCTCCCCGACGCGGAGCTACTGCTGGGCGCGGAGCTGCTACGCCATCACGCCGAGGTGTGCCCGTTACGCAGGGCCGAACCGCGCTCCGAGATCCGGATCGAACCCCGGCTCGTGTTCGATGACACCCCGTCCGACCTGGTCGTCGTCGCGGATCCCGACCTGCTGTACCGGGATGCCGGGGGCTGGGTCTGGCGGGAGACGAAGACGTCCGGCAGCGTTCGCGGACGCCGTGATGTGCTGGCCGCGTATCCCCAGCTGGCCCTGGCGGTCAAGATCATCGGCTCGGGGCTGCTGCCCGGACCCCGGGCGGGAGGGCGGGTCGAGCTGGAGCTGCTGCGCCCTGGCGGGGTGGACCTGCGCACGCTCGATCCCTTCGCGCCGCACACCCGGACGGCCGCCGAGAAGGTGCTGAAGGAGCAGGTGTCGGGCTGGCACTCGGAGTTGTCGTTCGAGGCGGTGCCGGGTCCGGAGTGCACCAGTTGCGAGGTGGCCAAGTGGTGCACGGCCAGGCCCGCGCAGAGCGACACGGCAGAGGTGGGCCTGTGATCGGGAACGAGCGGCCGGGAGTGGAACTGCTCGCGGCCCTGTCCCGTGGCTTGATCGGTCTGGCCCAGGTGACGCAGGCGGCGACGTTTCGGCTGCCCTATCCTCCGGGACTCCAGTTGGCCCTGGACCGGCTCGTACTGGCGGGGCTCACCCAGAACCGGCCGGTGCCCGGCGGTATTTCCGAGCTGCTGTCATGGTGTCGGGAGAGGAGCCCGGCTGCCTGGTGGCCCCTGAAGCTGCCGAACGGCTTCCCGTCCGGCGACGCCCGGCTCGTCCACGGTGACGCGAAGGAGGTCACCCGGACCTGTGCCGAACTGGCCTCCTGGGGACCGGACGGCGTAGTTGAGCAGGAGGCCGTGGCACTGCTGGCCGAACTCGCCGAGAACTGCGGCACCGTGGAACGGTTCGCGGCCTGCCGCGACTTCCTGATCAGCCGGCCGGTCATCCTCCAGTACAACCCGATCGACTTCCTCAGCCCGGCCGTGGCCCATACCTGGAAGTTGGTCCAGGGACTCTACGGCCCTGTCCCCGATCGCTTCCGGATCGACCGGACGGTGTATCGCTGCTCCGGATGCTCTCTTCTCGCCAAACCCGTTGCCGCGGAGACGTCTTGGTGCGAAGGCGGCTGTCCACCGGGCGAACACGTACTCGAATCCACACCGCGGCCGGAACAGTCCCGTCTCCTGCCTCTGGCGCTCCGCCTCTTCCTGGCCCTGCCAGGCCGTACCGAACGCGCCGTCCGCTCCGCGTTGCCCCAGCGGGCTCGCCTGCTACCGCAAGGGCTGGGCCTGCACGAATGTGCCGGTCCCGGCGGAGAGGCGCGCATCTTCCAGGTTCAGGCCCGGGAACAGCCCCTACCGGCCGCCCTGCGTGCTGCCGAGACCGCGGCCGGACTGCCCGGCCCCCTGTACGTCGTCGCGCCGCAAGCTCTGGTGGCCGGCCCGGGGTACCGCGAGGAGTTCGAGGCCGCGGTGCCGGACGGGTCCCGGGTGCGGCTGCTGTCCGCCGACGAGTTCACAGCGCCACGGCGGACCGCCGGAACCGCGTACGAGAGGAACGACGATGCGTAGTACCGATCTTTCGCTGGCAGAGGTCACCTGTGAGCTGTCGCGCAGCGCCCCGGACCTGAAGAATCCCAGACTCGTCTCCCTGTGCGAGATCGAGATCGGGCTGCTGCTCCAGGAGAGGTTCGCCGCCGACGCACCGGCCGAGGACGCCTGGGTGCTGTTCAGTGGATATCCCTTCGCACGTGCCTGGGGCGCGGTGGACGAGACCGGGGAGCAGACCCTGCGCACGGCGCGATACACGCTGTGGACATGGAGCCGCCGCCGTGCGTGGGCCGATGCCCTCAAGGAGTACCAGCGGCTCGACCGCCAGCTCCGTGCCTACGACGTCGCCGACCTGGAACGCCCCGCCGTGCGGCGCCCCCCCCGGTGGGGGGCGGCCCGCCGCGGGCGGGCGGTGGCGCACCAGGGGGGGGGGGGGCCCGGGCGGGGGGGGGGGTCGGCCGGCTTGGCACAC
>NZ_JBHYUG010000047.1:52300-65445 GCF_042749375.1 Streptomyces sp. NPDC059477
AGCTCCCCGCGCCGTCCCCCCCCCCCCGCGTCCCCTCCCACGCCCCCTCACCCGCCCCCCGCGCGCCCGCGCGCCCCCCGCGGGGGGGGGCCCCGCCACCGCTGGCGGACGTACGAACAGCTGCTGCGGGAGGCTCCGGCGTTCGCGGGGGGATCGCCGGTCTTCGCAAAGGCGGGCCGGCACGCCTTTCCGATCGGAAGGTACCTGGCCACCGTCCAACTGCCCGAACACACTGCCCAACCACCGGCGGGTCACGACCTCGCGGCGCTGCCGGAGAACAAGGGACGGCCACTGCGCTTCGAGTGGAAGGACCTGAAGGCTACGGCGGCCTTCATGGACTCGGTGAAATCACAGGACTGGGCCGGACGTCTGGAGAGGATCCGGGTATTCGTCCGCGGGGCCAGCGGGTTCGAGCGCACGGATGTCTTCGAGGTGGCCCGGATCCAGCACCTTCTCGGAATCGTCGGTGCCGGCAAGAGCACGCTGCGCGATGTGCTGGCGGTGTACCTGGCAAGGCGGGGCCGGCGGGTGACCGTTGTCGTCGGTGATGTTGCCGAGCAGCTCAAACTGGTCGAGCTGTACAACACGTATGCGCCGGGCAGCGCCGCGCCCGTGCTGGGGGCGGCCGGGCGTGAGCAGCACGCCGAACGGCTGCACCGACGGCTGGCGGGCCGAGGCGAGCGCAATCTCCTGGCCCATACCGACGCCGGGTTCGCCTATCTGAGTACGTCCTGTGCCCTGAACGCCCTGCGAGGTACGGATACCCAGTCCGCCGACTCCCTGCTGCGCTACGGCGAGGCACCGTGCACCCGGCTGCAACCCCCGCGGCAGCGCGGCGACTACCCGGACGACCCGTGGGCGCGATGGCGCAGGCTGGTCTGTCCGTTCTGGACCGATTGCCCGCGCCATCACAGCGCGCGTGAGCTGGTCGACGCGGCCGTCTGGGTCGCCACGCCACCGAGCCTGGTCGACTCCAAGGTGCCCCAACCGCAGAACCGCGAGAGCATCCGCTATCTCGAACTCGCCTGCCGACGCAGCGACCTGGTGATCGTCGACGAGGCGGACCGGGTCCAGATGCAGCTCGACCGGATGTTCGCCCCCGGCATTCCACTCCTCGGCGGTGGCCCGGACACCCGGTCGTTCCTCGACGAGGTCAACCAGCACCGCATCCGGGAACTGGCGGGCGCCGGCCGGATCCAGCTGTCCGACCGGGACGTGGAGAACTGGTCGGCCGCCGTCAACACCACGCAGGCCTCGGCCGACCGGCTGGTCGGCATGCTGGTGAGCGAATTCGATCTGCGGAACTGGGTCAAGACCGGCTACTTCAGCGCCGGGCGGCTTCAGCAACGGCTGTTGGAGGAGCGGTACCCGCTGCCCGAGGACCGGGAGGGCACGCAGCCCGAGACCCCGGCACATCCCGTCGGGCATCTTCACAAGGAGCAACGGCGACACCTTGACGAGGTTCTGGACGCCTTCCGGGACAACCCGTTCGGTGATCGCCATCCGGCCACCGAGATCGGTGGTGAACTCACGGGCCTGATGGGTGAACTGCTCCACACCACCTACCGCGAACGCACTCGCGAGCGCCTCCGGGAGGTGCTCTGCAAACTGTTCGACCTGAACGGGTTCCTGGCACCGGGCGACAAGGGCCGCGAGTGCTACGCGGCATTCCGCTCCTATGCGGAGAAGTGCGCGGAGCCGAATCCGGAAGACTCGGCCAAACGCCCCGCATCGGCCAAGGCCCGGACGTCGGCGAAGAAGGGCACCTCGGCGAAGAACCGATTGCCAAGTCCCTGGCCGGAAGATCCGGAGGACTGGGTCGAGCTGCTGATGACCCGCTTCGAGTTCGCCCTGCTGCTCAGCGCCCTGGAACCCAAGCTCGCCCTCACCAACGCCATGTGGCCGCGGGTCGCCTCCGCGCTCAACCTGGGTTTCAACGAGATGTACCGCAGGCCGCCGGACTACGGTCCCATGGTGCCCGAGGCGCCCATGGGCAATGTGATCGGTTTCCAGTTCCTGCTGGAGGGCGGTCCGGACCGTGGCGGAGCCCGTACCGGGGAACTGCGGTTCTTCCGATGCAGCGGACTCGGCCGCGAACTGCTCCGGGCCATGCCCGACCTGCCCACGGTCGACGGACGTCCGGGTACGAACGTCCTGCTGATGTCCGGCAGCAGCTGGGCCGGCTCCTCCAGCCGCTACCACATTCCCGTGGACATCGGCGTGATCATCGAGCCCGACCCGGAGGAACTGGAGAGGATCGCCGAACAGAGCGCCTTCCGCTTCGAGTTCATCCGCTACGACTGTGACTGCCGGGCCGCGTGCCAATGCCATGAGCACGCCGAGGCCCAACGGCTCTCCGGGGAACCGCTCGACCAACGGGCGGACATCCTGCGCCGGATGGTCTCTGCTCTCGGCGACAACGAATCGGGAAGCAGCCGCCTCGGTCAGGAACTCACTGAGCTTCCCGAGAACCGCCGGCACATCCTGCTGCTCGTCGGCAGCTACGAAGAGGCCAAGATCGTGGCCGACACCCTCCACACCCTCAACACACGCTGGCAGGGCAGGGTGTCCCGACTGGTGTCCGACGACGATCCCGACGCCGGCGGCGGGGCGGACGAGGACGAGTACCACGCGCCCGTGCTGCGGCGCGGGGACGTGGAGACCCTGGCCACCACCAGGGCCGAGATCCTGGTGGCTCCCCTGCTGGCGGTGGAGCGCGGACACAACATCCTCGACCTCGACCGCCGGCACGCGGCGATCGGTTCGATCTACTTCCTCGCCCGGCCCAATCCCCGTCCCGACGACCTCGGGCTCGCCGTGCACGCGATCAACGACTGGATCGTACGCAAGCGCGACAGCGGTGAGTTCGCCACGTGGGTGCGGGGGGAGGCCACCTTGGGCCTCGGCGCCCGCAAGGTCAGGGACCTCGCCCGGTCCGAATGGACCCGGGTGCTCGCCCGGAGCATGGCATGGAGATCGCTGGGCACCGACCGGGAGCGGGTGACCTGGGATCTCCTGGTCCTGATCTGGCAGGTGATCGGCCGCTCCGTACGGGGTGCCGTGCCCACCCGGGTCGCCTTCGTCGACGCGGCGTTCGCGCCCCGCCTCGCCACCGGCCACTCCACAGGCGAAGCGGACGACCCGAAGACCAGTCTCCTGCACAGCATCCACGCGGTGCTCGGGCCCTACTTCACCCCCGGCACCGATGTGCCCGCTGACGACCGGCACATCGTCACCGCGCTCTACCGCCCTCTGTGGACCGCCCTCGACCGCTGCCTCGCCCCCTACCTCCCACCGGCCGCGTCGAAGGCCGGCTGACCGAAGGAGATTCACCATGTACGAACTGATCAGGACCTGCGCATACGAGCCCGATCCGACCTCGGGCCCATGGACCGAGCGGTACCGGGTCATCGACTTCCCGTCGGAGTGGCGCACCGCATTCATGGACCTCTACCGGCGCCGGTGGCCGCGCAGGGATCAACAACCGCTCGGCCTGCCGGTCAAACGCCTCAACGCCCTGCTGCGCTCCACCGCACCGGGACTGGTGGCCACCGGCCGGGGGGCGGGAAGCAGCTCGGAGGTCCCCTGGTTCTATGCCACGGAGGAGATGCCCGCGGAGCTGGTCGCCCCGCTGCTGGCATCCTGGGTGATGACCCTGCCACCCGATACCGACCCCGATCCGGGGCGGGCGGCCGAGCACCACGCGGCTCTGGACGGGGCGCTGGCGCTGATCGACCAGCACAGCCCGCGGTGGCGCCATGAGTCCGTGGACCTGGCCGCCGCCGAGCTCTCCGCGGGGGGCACCGCGCGGCCCGACCGGCGCCTCTACCACCTCCTCCCGGAGTGGGTGGGCGCCAAGCTGGCGGCCCGCCCGCTCCGCCTCGACGGCATCGACCTCTCCTTCCGCCAGGTCACCCGGGACCAAGGAGTGGAACTGGTGAGCTGGCCGCCACGGCAGTACGTCCGTGGCAAGCGCACTTGGTACTACTCGGCGCTGGTGACCGTCACCGTGCAGACGGTTCCGTTCACGGAACGCTTCCGGGTGCATGTGTCGTACGGGATTCGGCGGTGGGAGACCGGGGCGCCGGTGCGGCTGCCCGAGGGGCAGGGTGCGACCGTCCTGCTCGATGCGCCGCTGCCCTGGCCCGGTGCCCAGGCGCCGCGTTCTCGTCTGGCCGTGAACTCGCTCGCCGTCGACCGTGGTCTGGGCACGCTGTCCTGGACCCGGCAGAGTCTGGTCGAGGTGCTTCCGCAGCTGGACATTCTGCGTGCCTACCCCAAGCCGAGCGAGCTGGTCGCCGAAGCGGCCACATGGCTGGGCGGCCGTGACGGGGTGGCCGCGGGCATCGTGCACAGCACGGCGATGGACGACCACCGCGTCGGCGCCGGGCTCATGCCGCTCGAACGCTCATTGCTCGACCGGTGGGTCGAGGACGCGCTCCGCCCCTTCCTGCGCAGAGTGCCTGATTACGGACGCGCCCATCACAAGCGCCGGCCGGTGCTGCTCCCCACTTCCCCGCCGAAGGACCCGCAGCAGCGCGAGCAGCGCGCACAGGAGCGGGTACTGGCCCGGCGGGCCGCGGTGCGGGCGGCTCTCGACGGGCAGCCCCTGCGGGTGGATGTGCTCTGGCAGACGGAGGAGACCAGGGACGCGCTGGTCGACGCCCTGTGCTCATGGCTGGGGCTCCCGGCCGACACGGGCATCGCGGACGGGGCGGACGAGCCGGATCGAACAGACAAGGAATACGAGTGGCGGTTCGGGGATTTGCGAGTGAATGTGCGAGTCCGTTCGCTGGAGAGCCTGGGAGCGCCCCTGGAGATCATCCGCAGGTCAGGATGGTCACGAGCACAGGTGCTGGCCGACGCCGTGCGTGAGCGGGGCGCGCGGATCGCGGAGGGGCTCGGTCCAGCGGGCGGGACGTTCGGTCTGGCTCTGGTGGAGACGCTGGGTCCCGGACGGTTTCGCCGGCGGCCCGATGCCGATCCGAAGGCGGCGCTTCGGCTCGGGTGCGCGGAGGCCGATCGGGTGAGCCAGTTCATCGTCGTTCCCGAGGACGCCGAGGGACCGCTGGCCATTCGGGCCGGCTCCGCGGTGGCCGACGGGATGCGCCAGCTCGGTGCCGTGGTCCCACCGGAACAGCAACTCGACGAGAAGCTCCCCGACGACCTCCAGTATCTGGCCCTCTGGCATGTCCGGCGGCAGGTCAGCGGGCCGACCCGGAAGGCGGCCGAGCGCTTGGTCGCCCTGCGGATCCGGCCGGGCGACGCGGTGCACCCCGTACGAGGGTGGGACGACGCCCGTAAGGAATGGGTCCCCTACCCTCGGCTCCTGATCACCTTCGCCACTGACTCGGCACTGGTCGATCCCCGGCCCGGTCCGGTCGTCCGTGCCGCCGGGGAGCAATCCGACGAGGTGGAACGGCAGATCCGCTCGCTGCTCTTCCAGGTACGCGATCGACCGACCTTGGTGTTGGCGAACAGTGGCAACCTCCGTGCGGCATGGCCCGGACTGAGCAACGGCGACGTGGTCAAGGACATGATCACCTTCCGTGGTGAGGAGCCCGTGCGGCTCGCGCTGCACGGTGCGGACCTGCGGATGGTGCTGGTGCGGGACACCAACAGCCGTGACGAGACGCCTCAGTGGTACGCGCCCGCCGACGGCGACGACGAGCCCCCCGGATTTTCGGCGGGCCTGTGGGCGGCCCACGACGCGGACCCGGACGACCGTGTCTTCCTGAGCACCGTCGGAAAGCCGGCGAGCGCCGGTGCCGTCCGCCGTGACCTGCGGAAGCTGGTTCCCGACAAGGACTGGCCGCACGCCCCCGCCGCGCGTGCTTGGAATCCGCAGGCCTTGGAACTCACCGTGGTGGGCTGCTTGTCCAAGGGCGCCCTGGCAGCCGCCGGACGTGCCGGCACCTCCGCCGATCGGCCGTCCGTGGTGGCCGCGGCCACTCACCAGTTGCGCTTCCACGACGAGTACGACCCGCTCTCCCGCCCCCTCCCGCTGCACCTGGGAAAGCGCTCCGAGGAATACGTTCTGCCCCTCGCGTCGCCGCCGGTCTGAACAGAGTGAGCGGGAGCCCGTGACCCCGGCTCCCGCTCTCCCTCGTGCCCTACCGGCACACCACCCCTCAGACCCGATCAGCCACAATCAGCAAATACTGAAAGCTGCCGTTCATGTACGCGTCCAAGAACGCGTCCTCGATGCCGGTGACCAGGTGGTCGGCCTCTTTGCGGAGTTGCCAGTACGGGAGGGTCGCCTGGGTCAGGTCCTCCACGTGGACCGGGACCAGGCGGTTGGCGGCCATCGCCCGGAAGTACTCCGACCTGGGGTGGATGTCGCAGATGTAGTGCGCGTTGATCAGGGACACCTCGCGCGAGGCCCGGCCGTAGGTGTCGTTGTAGCAGCCGGTGATGGTGACGTAGCGGCCACCTCGGCGGAGCAGGCGGGCGTGTTCGGCGAAGAGGAGTTCCAGTTCGACGTACATCGTGGACTCGTTGTTCCAGGATGCCGCGTACGCGCCCGATGTGAAGCCGGTGTCCAGCATGTTGCGGTGGTGGTAACGCACCTTGTCGTCGACGCCCCGTTTACGGGCCATCTCGTTGGCGAAGTCGCACTGTTTGGCGGAGATGGTGACGCCGTCGGCGTGGCAGCCGTGGAGCAGGTTCGCCACGATGCTGCCGCCGCCCCGGCCGCAGCCGGCGTCGAAGACGCGGTCGGTGGGGTCCAGGGGGCCCAGGTGGCCGGCCAGGAGTTCGGCCTGCGCGTGTTCCAGGCGGTGCAGTTCGCCGGTGATCCGCTGCTTGCGCAGGTCCGGGTCGGGCTCGTCCAGGACCGACCGGTCGGCCGCGCCTATGCCGTAGTGGTGGTGGTACAGGTCGTCGATCTTGCCGAGTTCCAGATTGACCGGATTCTTTTCGGTGTTCCAGTAGTCCGCGACGCGCGTCTGATAGATGGACTGGGTCGGGATCTGGACCTGGACGGAGGTGGTTCCGTCGGGGGCAGTGGTCAAGAATTGCTCCTCTGGACACATGTGACGGACGGTAGTCCCGTTGACTCGCCGGGACTACCAGTAGTCGGGCAGGTGGTAGCGGTTGGTGTTGGTGGCGTGCCACTCGTGGTTGCCGGACACCCAGGCCGCCAGGCCCTGGGCGTAGCGTCCGACGACGGGAGACGTGGCGGACAAGGCCGCCGACTCCTCCTCGAACGCGTCCATGATCCGGTTGTGGATCTCGACGGACTTCAGATAGGCCGCCTTCAGGCCATGTCCGTCGTTGGCCGCGACCACTTGCGGCAGATTGAGGTGGTCCGGGTCGCTCGCCAGCTCCTTGGTGAAGGAGTACAGGTCGTTCACGATCGTCGTGGCGTTGCAGGCCAGCGCGGTGATCCGCTGGATCTCGGGGCGGGCGTAGACCGGCTCGGGCAGCTCGTAGCCGTCCACGGCGTCGACCAGCGCCAGACACGGGCGGAAGTTGTTGAACTGCCGCATCACCAGGTACTCCCAGATCCGCGGCATGTAGCGGGTCTCCATCCAGGCGGCCTCGCCCAGATAGCCCAGGTGCAGACGAGCGATGTCATGGACGAAACGATTTACCTGACTGGGGGTGGCGAAACCCGCGTACTCCGTCAGAGCGTGGTGGTACGAGCGCAGCGGGCCGTCCGCCTGGATGCCCTCGCGCCACTCGGCCTGCACCTCCGGGACGCCGTGGTACGGGTCGATCGCGGACTGGGCGATGATCAGCGGGCCGCCCAGGCCCCGGCGCGATCCGCCCCGGCCCTCGTCCTCCTCGCAGTAGCAGGAGTCCACCAGGTTCTCGGCCAGCAGGAGCTGACCCGCCACCGTGAGACGGTCCAGGTCCAGGGCGCCGGGGTGCTGGAGGACGACCGCCCGGCCGAACTGGAAGCCGGAGAAGTCGCCCGTCCAGTGTTCCGGGAACAGGTCCAGGGCGCGGGCCCAGGTCTCCAGGCGGCGGTCGATCTCGGCGGCCTTCTCCGGGTCGGCGGGGACCGCCGGGCGGTGGCGCAGGCCCGGGACCACGCCGGTACGACGGGTCCCCCGCCGCAGGCTTCGGGCGATGCTCGGCGGGCCGGGCAGCGTGTAAACAGGGGTGGTGGTGTTCATGTCGGGCTCCTGGCTCAGTCCGCGGTCCGGCCGAGCTGGACGTGTTCCAGGATTCCCGCCGCGTCGGGGACGAGGATGGCCAGGGAGTAGTAGGCGGTGACCAGGTAGTTGATGACGGCCTGCTCGTTGATGCCCATGAAGCGAACGTTGAGGCCCGGCTGGAACTCCTCCGGGATACCGGTCGGGTAGAGGCCGACGACGCCCTGGTCCGCCTCCCCGGTGCGCAGGGCGATGATGCTGGTGGTGTGGTCGTCGCCGATCGGGATCTTGCCGCAGGGCAGGACGGGGACTCCGCGCCAGGCCGGGACCTCGTGGCCGTCGAGCGTCGCCGTGCCGGGGACCAGGCCGCGCCGGTTGCACTGCCGGAAGAAGGCCGCGATGGCCTTCGGGTGGGCGAGGAACACCTTGGTCTTGCGGCGCATGGCGAGGAGTTCGTCCATGTCGTCGGGGGTCGGCGGACCGGTGAAGGTGCTGATGCGCTGGCCGTAGTCGACGTTGTGGAGGAGGCCGAACTCGCGGTTGTTGACCAGTTCCCACTCCTGGCGCTCGCGGATCTCCTCGACCGTCAGGCGCAGCTGTTGCTGGGTCTGGTCCATGGGGTCGTTGTAGAGGTCGGCGACGCGGGTGTGCACGCGCACCACGGTCTGGGTGAGGGACAGTTCGTATTCGCGGGGGTGGAGTTCGTAGTCGACGAAGCCGCCGTGGATCGTCGGCTCGCCAAAGTGGCCCGCCTGCACGGGGACCTCGGCCTCGCCCTTGCGGTTCATCGGCCTGCGCTGGCGCTCCACGTACGCCTGGAGGTGCGCGGCGAGTGACGGTGCCCGCTCCGTGATCTGCTGGATGGCGGTCCAGGGCGCCGTGAGGACCACGCCCGCGGTGTCGGCCCGTACCGAGGACAGCCACAGCGGGTCGGGCCGGCCGGCCGCCTCGTCGCCCAGTTGGTCACCGGCGGCGACGACCCCGATGATCTCCTGCTCGCCGTACTTGCCGCTGGTGTAGCGGGTGAACCGGCCGTGAACGATCAGGTAGGTCTCCGTCACCGGCTGGCCCGCCTCGAACAGCACCTCCCCGGCGCGTACCTCACGGGGGCGGAAGCGGCCCGCCAGTTCGCGCAGGACGTCGGTGTCGGGGTAGCCGCGCAGCACGGGGAGTTCGGTCAGGGTCTCCGGGACGACCCGGATGTCGTCCGCGCCGTTGTGCTCGAAGTGCACCCGGCCGCGTCCGGTGCGCAGTTGCAGCCGCCGGTTGACGCGGTAGGCGCCGCCCTTGACGTCCACCCACGGCAGCGACTTCAGCAGCCATCGGGAGGTGATGGCCTGCATCTGTGGTGCGGACTTGGTGGTGGTGGTGAGCTGGCGGGCCGCCTGGGTGCTCAGGCTGGTCGGCTGCCGGCCAGGGTCGGGGGCGGGTTCTTCGACGACGGAACCGGTGGCGCTGTCCGGTGTGGACACTTTCCCTCCAGCGGGCGGAACAGGGGTGACGGGAGTGGCCGGTGGTGAGCCGGCCGGTGCGCTGCGGTACGAAGCCAAACAGGCGGAACGATCATCGGGAAAGGCGCGAAGGGGGTCGCTTCGCGCGCGAGTTGCGTAAACACGCTCCCGGAGTCAAACCACCGGCGTGCGGCGGCGCCCGCGCTGCTGTTTCACTCCCCGCTCGGGTTTCACGCCCCCCTCTCACCCCTGTGGGTGACCTGGCCGCCGTGAGGGAGGTCGCCGGGCGGGCGGCGGGCTACCGTCACTCGAACAGGCGAGCTGAGCCGCGCTCGCCTCAATCCGTCGACATCGCGCCGCAGCCCGAGACCCGCGCCTCGGGGTGCAGCGGGCCCGGCCACCACCGCGCGGGCCCGGCCACCATCGGACGCGCGAGTGGAGCCGACCCACGGGCGAGTCGAGCCGACGCCCGGACACACGGCCCCGGCGCCCGGCAACCGACGCACAGCACCCGGCACCCGGCACCCCGCCACCGCCACCCGCCACCCTGTGTCAGAACAGCGACGAAAGACTGCTGGTCACCGACGACACCAGCTCCCTCCCCTCCTCCGCGATCTCCCGCACCACGGGAGCCACCCGGTCGGCGATGGGGGCCAGTCGCTGGGCGCCGCCCGTGAAGCGGCCCAGGGGCGCGCCGACAGCTGACCAGATGAACTCGCTGCTGGTGAAGCCGTACTCGATGCCGGTGAAGAGGCTGCTCAGGGCGCCCGCGCCCAGGGAGACGTAGCCGAAGAAGGCCGCGGCGGGCAGGCCCACGACGGCGAACGGGGGGAAGACGAGGCTGGCGGCGCCGAGTCCGAGGGCGACCAGGCCCGCGCCGACGCTGACATAGCCGAAGGCGTCGGCCCACCAGCCGGCGTCCGACCACCAGTCCTCGTTGCCGGAGGAACTGGAGCCGTTCTCATTGACGTCGTCGTGGGTCTCGCCGTCGGCCGGGTCGGTGCCGTCGGCCCGGTCCTGCTCGGCCTGCCGGGCGGCCTCGTCGGCGGCCTGCTGCCGTTCGATCTCGCGCTTCTGGACGGCGATGGCGCGGGCCTCGCTGGCCGCGGCGGCGGCCGTGCGCGCGTCCTGGCCCGCGGCGAGCGCCGACTGGCGGGCACTGGTCGCTGACGCCTGGGCGCTGTAGGAGGAGTTCAGGGCCGAGCGGGCGGCGTCGATCGCCTTGTTCGCGGAATAGTTGGCCGAGCGGGACGCCCCGCGTGCCGTGGCCGCCGCTGCCGCCGCCCGGTCCGCCGAGGTTCGCGCGTCGGCGGCGGACTTGTCGGCGGCGTCCGCGTTCTGCTTCGCCTGGTCGGCGTACTGGCCCGCGCGCGCCGCCGAGTCCAACGCCTTGTCGGCCCACTCCTGCGCCTCGGCGGCGGCCTCGCGGGCCTCCGCCGCCGCCTTCGAGGCGAGGGCCGCGTTCTGCTGAGCCGTGTGGGCGATCTTGGCCGCGGCGGCGATGGCCCCCTGGATCGCCGCCGCGTGGGTGGCGAGGTCGTGGTCGAGCTGGGCCGACACGTACTGCACGCGCTGGACGAAGTTCCGGCGCATCCACGTCGGCCCCTCCAGGGCGACCTCCGCGTACGCCTTGGTGTAGGCGCCTCCCTTGGACACCGAGGTCGCGGTGTCGACGGCGTCGTCCTCCCGGACGGCGGCCGGGTACGTACGGTCGAAGAAGTCCTGCAACGCCTCCGGGGTGTTGGCGTCGAGGGCGTCGTTGGCCGCCTTGGTGACGGCCCGGCCGGGCTGCTGTCCCAGGATGCGGGAGATCTGCACCCGGTTGTCGTCCTGCGCGGCCCGGATCACCCCGGAGGTAAGAAAGTCGCCGACCACGGCGGCACTGCCGCTGGCCAGCGCCGCGCGCGCCGCCTGTGCGATGACGGGGTTGGATATCTGGGCGATGTAGAGCGTGCTCTCCCGGTCGTCCTGGTGCTGGGCGAGGACCCGGTCGAGGTCGACCCAGCTCAGTACGTCGTTGTCGCTGCCGGACAGCGCGAACTGGGCGGCGGACCGGGTCCAGGCGCCCTGGGCGGCGAGCAGCGCGGTGGCGGCCTGGCGGCCCAGGGTGGTGGCGAGTGGTAGGTCACCCGCGGTCCACAGGGCCTCCTCGGCGGCGGCGATCAGGGCCTTGAGCGCCTGTTCGGTGCGCGCGTCCTGGGTGCGTTTGTTCTCGTACTCCGCCAGTTGCTCCGCCTCGACACCGGCGAGCAGCCGGGCCTCGTCCATGCCCTGGAGCTTCTCCTGTTCCAGGCGGGCGAGTTCGGCTTCGCGGGCCGCGTCGGCCACCGCCAGGGCGTCGGTCACGGCCTTGGTCGCGGTGTCGGCGGCCTTCACGGCCTGGGCGGCGTGCGCGGTGGAACGGTTGGCGTAGTCGATGGCCTGACCGGCGTACTTCACGGCCTCGTCGGCGGCGTCGGCGGCCTTCTCCGCGTGGTCGGCGGCGGAGTTGGCGGCGTCGCGCGCGGTGCGGGCGGCGGTCGCGGCCGTGCCCGCGAGGGCCTGGGCGGTGGAGGCGGCGTTGGTGGCCCGGTTGGCGGCGGCGGTCGCGATGCCGGCCTGGCGCTTCGCCTCCGCCGCCTGTGCCTGCGCGGCGCCCGCCGAAGCCGCGGCCTGCGCGGAGGCGGTGGCGGCGGCAGCGGCGTTGCGGGCCGCCGAGGCCGCCGAGGCACCGGCGTTCGCGGCCTGCGCGGAGGCGGTCGCCGCGTAGTCGGCCGCGGAGGCCGCGGAGCGGGCCCTGGCTGCGGAGTTGCGGGCAGCGACCGCGGCGTTCTTGGCCTCCTCGGTCTTTCCGGCGTCCTTGGAGGCGGCGATGGCGGCTTGGTAGGCGCGGGACGCGGCGGCTCCGGCGGCCGAGGCGGCCTGGGAGGCGGCGGTGGCCGCCCAGGAGGCGCGGCGGGCAGCGGTGACAGCGGCGTTGGAGGCGTTGATGGCGTTGCGGGCGGCGTCCGCCGCGCCCTCGGCGGCACTGGCGGCCTTGTTCGCCGCCGCCGCCGACTTCTGCACGTCGTCCTGCGCGGCGGCGGCCTCGGCGGCAGCCCGCTCGGCGGCTTCCCTCGCCTGCTGGGCGGCGGTCTGGGCCCGTTCGGACGCCTCGACGGCCGCGTCGGTCTCGGCCTGGGCACGCTTGCCCTCCCGCTCGACGACGGCGACGAGTTCCTCGATGGTCGCCGCCTCCTGGTCACGGGCGCGGGCGATGTGCTGCCCGGTGTCCAGGAACCACTGGACGTCGTCCGTGGTGCCGCCCAGCGCGCGGTCGGCGTACTTGCGCACCTCGGGGCCGACCTTGAAGAGCATGGCCGACACCTCGACCCGGGCGTCCTCCAGCCGGGCGGCGTACTGGCCGGTCGTCAGGAAGTCCTCCAGCGCCTGCCGGTCGCCCGCGTCCATGGCGGCGGTCGCCTCCCGGCGGACCGCTTTCCCGCCGGTGGCCGACAGGGTGGCGGTCGCCACACCCAGATCCTCCAGCAGGGCGGGCGCGTACCCGTCGGCGAGGAACGCGGCGATGGCGCTGTCCCCCCCCCCCACGGCGGCCGCCGCCCCCCCGCGCCAG
>NZ_JBHYUG010000048.1:0-56749 GCF_042749375.1 Streptomyces sp. NPDC059477
GAGTCCTCGAAGTCCTGGGAGTCGTCGAAGGGGAAGCGCTCGCGCACGGCGGCGTTCTCCGCGGCGATGCGGGGTTCAGCGGCCTTGGCGGCCTCGGCGGCCTCAGCGGCCCTGGCGGTCTCGGTGGACTCGGTGGCCCTGGCGGTCTCGGTGGACTCGGCCATCGTGGTCTCTCTCCCGTCGCAGGCCGTGGGGTCCTCCCCCCTCCGTGGCCACTGCCACGTTTCCGCAGGAGCAAGGAGCCGGCCAGCGCCGTGAACCGTCCGGGGGACGGAGCCGAAGCTCAAGCCGAAGCCGTCAAGTATGCGGCAGCAGGTGGTCCGTCATTCGGCGATGCCAGACGCGGTCGCTGGGGCTGCGTACAAGAAGCCCATTGGGCGTCGCCGGCGCTTGGGTGCGATTCCGGGAATACGGGTCTTCAGGATGCCGACCTGGCCGCCCTGTCCACCGTGGATCGGTTGTTGCCGCTTTGGGCACGGTACGCGGCGCCGTGGCGATCGAGATGCGTGGTTCATTGGGCCACCTGGGTGCAGGCTCGGGGAAACCGGTGTGCGGGTGGTCAAAGAACGCGATAGCGGTGTCGTACGGCGAGTCCGGTTGGTCGACGGCGAGACGGCGAACAGCGGGGGGGCGACGGCCGCCGGGGTGAGACGGGCGGTGGACGCGTACGCGCGGCGGGCGTGTTCGGCATGGAAGGCGTCATCGCCCGCGAGCGCACGGCCAGGGCGACGGCCTCGGCCGCGGTGGTGAAGCACAGGGCGGGGTCGATGTGCTCGGCGAACCAGCCCATGCGCGGGGCGATCACCGGCAGGCCCATGCCCTGGCAGTCGACCACACTCATGGACCAGGGGCAGGCCGGCCGGAACGGGGCGATCCCGAAACGGGAACCGGCCAGCAACTGCCGGTAGCGGACCCGGTCGCCTCGGTCCGAGACGACCTGCACGTGCGGCAGGGCAGCGAGCGCCTTACGCATCCGCTCCGGACTGTCATCGGGTCCGGTGCGCCCCGCCCGCCGCTGGCCGAACAGGTCCATCACGCGCACCCGCACCGTCCCGGAGACGGTCAGCTCCCTGGCCAGGTCCACGAATCGGGCAGTGCCGTAGCGCGCGTACAGGCGGTGGTGGCAGACCCCGATCGGCGCCGCACCCGGACGATCCCCGACCAAAGCGGTGGCGCCCGAGCTGGCGGGGTCGCGGACGATGCGGCAGCAGTCGCACGGCGGAGGCACCACCCGCATCCGGCCGGTGAGGTCGACGCCCGCCCCGGTGACGGCAGCCCACACCCAGGACGCCGCCGTATCGGAGTGCACCAGCACCCGGTCACACGCCGACAGACCGGCGGCGAACGCCAGCAGCACACTGCGCCCGAGCCCCGCGTCGTCGAGCGACGGGTCCGGCAGGAGCCCGCCGTCGCTGCCGGGCTGGAAGGGCAGGTAGTGGCAGTACCCGGCCAGCAGCGCACCGGACCCGGCCTCCAGCAGGGCCACGCGCACCGGACTGGCCGCGTCACCGCCAACCGCCCCCTGACCGCCGCCCTCACCGTCGCCGAAGCCGGGGGTTGATACTGGTGGGCTCGCGTATTCAACCGTCGCGAGTCGGCCCACCTGACTCCGGCACTGTTACTGAGCGTGACAGCCCTGGGGGAGATTCTGGGTGTCAGGGGCATCCGGTTGGATGAGCACGTGACTGTCTATGACGTAGCTCGCCAGTTCCCTTCGATCGCTGACCTGCGGAACCTGTGCCGCTCACTGGCGATGCTCGACGCGATCCTGAGCCCGGACTGGGAAGGCCGGTACTACTCCTTCAACGCCGGCTGGGCCGACAACGAGGAGATGGCCTCGATGCGCAACGGGTCGGGGGACGAGTACTCCATCGTGTTCTCCGCGGCCGGGGCCTACGTCCGTGGCTTTGACCACGAAGCACCGATGAGCCCGTACGGCAACGATGGCGAGCCCTGGCCGGGAGTGATCGACGAGGTTCCGGGGGTCTTCAAGCCCTTCGTCGAAGAGCCGGCGTTCACCGACGAGGATGACGTCCCCGTCGTGACGGCCTGCCTGTGGCGGGAGGCAACGGATGATCGGTGGCGGCACGGCGTGATCGACTTCCCCGCCGGGAGTTCCGACCCCGACGGGGCAACGGGCCTGTTCGAGCTCCTGGTCGACCGCTCGCCGGAGGCGTTCCAACGCTTCGCCGAGGACTGCTACGAGGTTCCCGTGGACCTGGAATCGGTGCGCGACGTGTATGCCTTGCGGCCGCTGAGCCAGAAGCTCGTGTCATCGCTGAACGCGGAGGTCACCCTCGCAGACCTAGCCGAGGACCTCGCCGAGATCGGCTACCCGCAGCCGACGCGGGACGTGATCTGAGCTTCAGCCGTGGGCGATTGGAGAGGGAGTCCAGCCGGATGGTGACCGGGTGTGGTCGCCTGCGGCGTATCGGCTCCAGGTCCCGCCGTTCTCTCTGAGGAGGCGGCTGGCGGTCTTGTCGTGGTAGCCGAGGGCGTCCGCGACGACGGGGGCGGGCAATTCGAGGAGTTGCTGTCGGACAGCGGCGCCGCGGGCAGCGGCGACCGGGATGCCGATCTCGCCCAGGAGTGAGGACAGGTGGTCGGGACGGGCTGGCTGGCCGGCTCGGCGGCCGGGGAAGAGCCAGCGGGACGCCTGATTGGTGCGGTGTTCATGTTGCCGCGGTCGGCGATATACGCCGGCAGCAGGGCTGCCGCTGGTGCGGGGAGGGAGAGGCAGGCTCCCCGAGCCGCAGAAGCGTGGTCCCTCCGTCGTGGAACACGTCGTCGACCGTCAGCCGGACGATCCGGGTGAGGGGTTGCGCGTAGAGGAGGACGATGACGCTGGCGACGCGGAGGCGCATCGGTGCGTCTGTGTCGGTCAGCAGCCGGCCGAGTGCGGCCAGGCGTTCGTCCTCGCTCAGGACGGGCCGCCGGGAGATCCTCTGTGCGGGGATGAGGAGGGAGCGTGGGCACCGGCGGCTCTGCATGGCCCAGTTGAGGAAGGGCCTCAGGGAGGTGCGGCCGCGTTCGATGTTCTCGGTGAACCAGGCGTCGATGTCGAGCTGGCCCAGGGACGCGAGGGTACTGTTCCGGGCGCTGAGCCAATGCGGGAAGGCCGTCGCGCAGGTGATCTGCTCGGCTGCGAAACCGCGGACGCTCGGTGTGATCCGACTGCGATCGGCTCGTTCCCGCAGGTGGGGAAGGACACGCCAGGTCGCGAAGAGCTTGATCGTCTTCAGGTGCTCGGGTTCTGCGATGCCGGCCAGGTGGCTGGGCAGCCATCGTTGGAAGGAGCAGATGTACTTGTCGACAGCGGGCAGGACTCCGCTGGCCATCAGGAGTTCTTCCAGATGGGCCGCTGCCCGCCAGGGCTGGAGTTCATGGAAGGCTTCGTGGGTCAGGGGGATCTGTCCGAGCCCGAGCCGCCGCAGTAGCTGCGAGGCGTTTCCCGGTTGGCCTCGGCGCATCGCTAGCCAAGCCAGGCCGCTTCTGGGCTCGTCCATCGCCACCAGCACGTCGAGCAAGGGCGTGAGCGTCGGGCGGACTCGGCCGGTACCGTCCTCCAGGAGGGCGGTCAGCCGGTCGGTGAGCGTGCAGCGTTCGCAGAGCCGGCCGCCGAGGAGTTTGCCTTCGAAGCCGCAGCGCGAGCAGTCGAAGGTCTGGGAGAAGCCGGCACAGGTCGTGCAGACCGCGGCGCCGTCGGCGGGGTGACGTCCGGGAAGGGCCCGGTCCTGGCCGCATCCGGGGCACGTTCCTCGCGTTCGCACCGCGCGGTCCGAGCAGGTCCGGCAGACGTAGCCGTCCGGCCAGGTGCCGGACTTGTGCCTGCGGCGGCCGGCCGCAACGGCAGCACTCGGCCATGAACCAGCGTTCGTACTGCTCGTCGGTGGCGTAGGGGCGGCTCATGCGTCGGGCAGGATGCGGGCCGCGCGGGGCCGGAGCTTCGCGACGTTGGAGGGCGGGGTGGGTAGGTCGCCGGTGGCGGTCTTGCGGACGCCGGCGTTCTCGGCGGTGGTGGTCACCAGGTCGGCCGGGGTGCAGGAGAGGATGTCGCAGAACGCGGACAGGACCTGCAGCGACAGCCTCTCCGGTGTGCCGGAGACCAGGCGGTGGACCTGGGAGGCGGACAGGTCGATGCCGCGTTCGCGCAGCAGCGGGACCAGTTCGGTCGCGGTGAAGATGTGGCGCTGGGCCATCAGCTCACGCAGCCGCCAGGTGTAGCCGACCTTGCGCTTCATGCCTGCTTTCCGTTCTGGGCCTGGAGGGCGGCGACGGTGGCGTCCAGGTGCCGGCGCAGGGTGCGGGTGCGGAAGTCCGAGGAGACGCAGGTGTAGATGGACGTGGTGCTGGCGTGCTCGTGGCCGACCTGTTCCTGGACGAAGCGAGGGTCCCAGCCGTCCTCGATGAGGTGGGTGACACGTAGGACCTTCGGAAGGAGTGGTAGTCCAGCCCGTCGTCCAGGCCCAGGGCCTTGCGGTAGGCGATGAAGCGGGAGTTGATGCGCTGGCAGCCGATCCGCATCCCGCGCTCGGACGGCCAGGCCGCGGGGTTGCCGTCGGTGCCCAGAAGCGGGCGGACCTCGGTGAACCACTCGTCCAGGACGTCGGGGGTCCAGCCGAAGACGGTCAGCACGCCGCGGCGCTTGGGCGGTGAGCCCTTCTTGGCCTTGCCGAACCGGACCTGGCAGTGGCCGAACTCGCCGTACTCGGCGCCGTGCGGGTTGCGGCCGAAGTCGGCGGCGTCGAGCATCCGCGTCTCGTTGCGCCGCAGCCCGTAGGCGTAGGCGGTCTTGAACAGGGTGGCGTCACGGAACGCCGGCAGCCAGCCCTTGCGGCCGAAGGCCCTGATCCGGGCGACCTCGTCGTCGCAGTGCTCGAAGAACGCGTGCAGCTCGGCCTTGGTGAAAGCCCGCTTCTTCGCGTCGGCCTCGTTGTCCTGGACGTGCACCACAGTGTTCCACTCGTGCACGACCTGGACTGGGTGGGTGCCGAACCGCTCCTCGCACGTGGCCGCCCAGTCGTAGAGCGGGTCAGTGACGAAGTGGCAGAAAGCCCGGACTGCCTCCGAGTAGGACCGGATCGTGGAACGGCGCAGGTCCCGCAGCGAGCGTAGGTCGCCGAGCCACTCGTCGACCATCGCCGGCGTCCAGTGCCACGGGTAGGTGTTCACATAGGCGGCGAACGCCTTGACCGTGTTCTCCCGGCCCTCAACCGTCGTCCGGGCCAGGTTCCGCGCGAGCTGCTGGTTGGCGAACCCGGTCAGCATCGCAGTGAAGACCTGTTCCTCCGGCCGCAGCAGCGCGACTCCGTCCACCAGGTGCAGACGTGCCGCACCTGGGATCGACCCGTTGAACCCCACCGGTCCACCACCCTCCGTCACTCGCGTCGTATGCGAGAAAACCGCATCTGATGCGAGTCGACGGACAAACAGCAGCTCAGTCAGCCGGACGAGTGACACCAGCTGGCGTCGCCTTCACGTCCGTCGCTACCGTCGGCACCAGCAGGCAGGACCAACTTCCATGGTCAGCACGCTGGCGGGCGCCATTGGCTACGACGATTCGCGAACCATCGCGAGTTCGCATCAGATGCAATTGACGGCACTTGGAACATCCATGTCAGATCGTGCGCTAAGCGTTCGTCGGCTCTGGTGGGAGGCTGACGGGGCGTCGGCGGCCGGAGGGTTCTGAAGTCGTCCCACAGATAACACTCGAATATCTGCGGTGGCTTGGTTTGTCACCTGCGGTGACGTTCTCCGGCCGCCGCGTGAAGCGGCCCTGTTATGTGCGGCAAGGGGGAAGCGGTGCCCACCATCGTGCAGTTGCCGGCTGGAAAGGCGTTGACCGTCCGAGCGGCGGCGGACGTGTTCCTCGACTCGCTCGGCAACCCGAACACGGTCCGGAACTACGGGATCGGGGTGGGCAAGACCGTCGAGCGGATCGGCGAGGGCCGGCCGCTGGCCTCGGTAGCGGACGATGAAATCGGCGAAGCCCTCGAACTGCTCTGGGGCACCGCAGCGGTCAACACCTGGAACTCCCGCCGGGCGGGGGTGCTGGCCCGGCTGGTGCCGGGATCGCGGCTACCAAGGGCCGATGGTCCCGGCCTGGGCGAAGCGGCTGACGGTGCCGGACTCCGAGACCCCCGCCCGCTCAAAGATGGCCATTGACCGGCTGATCGCGTGGCGCGAGGTGCACCTGCGGGAGAAGACGCTGTGGCGGATGCTCTACGAGACCGCCGGACGGGCGGAGGAGATCCTCGGCGTCAACATCGAGGAACTGGACCTCGCCGCGCGCCGCTGCCAGGTCAAGGCCAAGGGCGCCCGGAGCAAGGCCCGCCGCCTGGGCCAGGCGAGCGAGGACTACGTGCTGGAGACCGTCTACTGGGATGCCGGCACCGCCCGGCTGCTGCCCCGGCTCCTCAAGGGACGAACCCGCGGGCCGGTGTTCGTCACCCATCGCCGCCCGGGGCCGGGCAAGGTCGTCAGCCCCCGCGACGTCTGCCCGGACACCGGCCTGGCGCGCCTGTCGTACGGGCAGGCCCGCGCGCTGCTGGACGAGCACACCGCCCCGCGCGGCCTGGGAACGGGCTGGGACCTGCACGAGTACCGCCACTCTGCCCTGACCCACCTCGGCGAGCAGGGCGCCTCGCTGCTGATGCTGATGGCGAAGTCCCGGCACAAGAAGCCGGAGAACGTCCGCCGCTACTTCAAGCCCTCCCCGGAGGCGATCGCCGAACTCACCAGCCTGCTCGCCCTTGGAGATGCCCGCCGCTGAAACTGTCGCCGCCGGCCAGGCTGGGCCGCGCGGGCGGGGCCGTTCGGGTGGCGGGGTTCGGGCGATGAGCGATGAGGCCGCCGAGCGGGAGGGGAAGAGTGTCAGCCTTGGCGGCTGGGGAGCATGGCCAGCGCCTGGGATCGCTGTGCGACGAGGTCGTCGTAGGTGCCGTCGCGCTCGGCCCAGCGGTGCACGAGGACGCCCCTCACGAGGATCTCGTGGGGGGTGGGGTCCTGCGAGAGCAGGTGCATGACCTCGGTGGCGAAGTCGTCGAGCGGCAGCGCGTGCGGGTTCACCTTTTCCTGTCCTGCCGTGGCGACGGCCGGGGGGACGAGCTCGACGACGCCGACACCGGTGCCGTCGAGCTGCGCGCGTAGTGCCTCGGAGTAGGCGTGCACCGCGGCCTTCGAGGCGGCGTAGCTGGGCATGGGCGGGAACGGCAGGAAGGCGATGCCGGAGGTGACGGTGATGAAGGTGCCAGTGCCCCGTTGGACCAGGTGCGGGGTGAAGGCATCGATGACCCGGATGGTGCCGAGCAGGTTGGTGTCGATCGTCGTTGCTGTCGCCTCGAAGTGCGCGGGGTCGCGCAGGTCCTCCAGGAGCATGACGCCCGACATCGTCACCACGGTGTCGAGCTCGGGGTACCGGGCGAGCACGGCGTCACGGGCAGATGCGACGGAAACACTGTCGGTGACATCGATGCTGATCGTGCCGAAGCCTTCTTCAGCGAGTTCCGAGAGTGCCTCCGGGCTACGGCCGCCAACGGCCACGGTGCTGCCCGCCACAGCGAACCGCCGGGCCAACTCCCGCCCGATACCCGAGGTTCCGCCGACGATGAGAACGGTGCGGTTGGAGAGATCCACGAGGTCTTCCTTCAGTCCAGGGCGCCGTCGGCGTTCAGGCCGGCGGCGCAGACAGTGATGCTCTCTGTCTCTTTCAAAACAGTGCTATCGCAGTCTTGACGGCATCCGCCGGCTGTGGCAGGGCCCCCGTCTTCCCTGGTCCTGCCAGGGCCCCCTCTGGAAGACGCGCACCGCATTACGGTGTCGGTATGAAGGATGAGGAATCCGGCAACCGGCTCGGCAGCTACCTTCGTGCCCGGCGTGAGCTGGTCTCCCCGGCACAGGCAGGACTCCCGCCGGGGGGCAACCGCCGCGTGCCCGGCCTGCGCCGTGAGGAAGTCGCCCTGCTCGCCGGAATCAGTCCCGACTACTACCTTCGGCTGGAACGGGGCCGTGACAAGAACCCCTCACCGCAGGTCCTCGAATCACTCGCGCGGGTCCTGCAGCTCGACGACGTCGAGCGGACGTATCTGCTCGGCCTCGCGGCGGCACGCCCCAGGGAGCCACGGCGCAAGCGGCCCGAGCACGTACCGGCGCGGGTGCACGAGCTGCTCGCCCACCTTCAGATCCCCGCGTTCGTCGAAGGGCGCGCGTTCGATGTCCTGGCCTCCAACCCTATGGCGGTGGCGCTCTCCCCCCGCCTGCGGCCCGGCCAGAACCGGCTTCGTTCTCTCCTCCTTGATCCTGAGGAACAAGCCTTCCACCAGGACTGGACGAAAGCCACCGCCGATTTCATCGCCGCCCTTCGCACCACCATCGGGGACGACACCGACAACCCCCGGTTCGTCGAACTTGTCGGAGAACTCGCACTGTCCAGTCAGCGGTTCCGTACCCTGTGGGCCCGCCACGACGTCCGCAGCCTCGACGGAGGCACGACCACCGTCCACCACCCTGTTGTCGGTGAACTACGCCTCCACCGCGACAAACTCGCCATCGGCGACGTCATCCTCGTCGTCTACTACCCCGACAAGGACAGCGACAGCGACGAGAAACTGCGGCTCCTCGCCGCACTCTCGCACACCGAGTCAGCCGGTACAGCACACGACAGACCGGCGGACGCCCCGCCCTCAAAGACACCCTGACGAGCACGCGCCGCCCCACCGTCGCAACCAGAACGCCCGCACCATGCCGCACATCCGGACGTACCTCCATGGTCCACCCGTCCGGCGGTGCGGGCCAGGACCCGGTCATTCCTCGTCGGTGACGTCCGGGTCGCGCAGCGGGCGCAGGCCACCGGGCAGGTCGGGAAGCTGGAAGGAGTACCGGCCGAGCATGCTGATGTGATGCCTGACGAACGGCGAGAGGCGAGCCACGTCCTCGTCACGGACGTCGAAGCCATCCGCGCGCAGCTGATTCGCCGCGGCGTCCATGTACCGCGTATTGAAGAGCACGAGGGCGTTGAGGACCAGGCCCAGGGCGCCGAGCTGGTCCTCCGTGCCGTCCTGGTAGCGCTTGTACAGCTGCCCCTGCTTCCCATGGAAGATCTTCCGGGCCAGCGCGTGGCGGCCCTCCTGGAGGTTGGCCTGCATCTTGATCTGGCGGCGGTAGGCGGGCTCGTCGGCCAGGCGCAGGATGTGCAGGGTCTTGGCGATCCGCCCGTAGTGGGCGATCGCGTCGCCGAGCGGCGTGGGGCGGCCATCGCGGGACAGCGTCCGAATCACGTCGTACGCACGCACGGCCCCGGTGTGGATGGAGCCGATGATCCGAAGGATGTCCTCCCAGTGCCGTTCGATCCGGGCGAGGTCGACCCGGCCGCGGGCCGCGTCATGGAAGGCGCCGTAGTCGGCGGCGCGGTCGATGCGCCACATCTTCTGGTCCGGCAGGTCCGCGAGCTGCGGCGCGTACGCGAACCCCGCTGAGGTGAGCAGCCCGAAGACGATGTCGCTGTAAGAGGCGGTGTCGGTGACGATCATCTCGGGGCGCTTGCCGCCGTCGCGGTCGTAGAGGACGTCCAGTACGTACAGCGAGTCGCGCGGAGTGCCGGCCACCACCTTCCCGCCCAGCCCCGCCGCCTGGTCGTTGATCATGTTCAACCAGGTGGCACCGCCCCGGCGCCCGAAGTACTTCGGTTCGGCCGGGCGCACACCGACGGCACGGGGACAATGAACCGCATGCCGTCCACCGAGGCGACCAGGCCGCCGCCCCACGCCTGCGCGAGCGGGACGGACGCCTGGTAGTCGATCAGCGTGGCGTTCGCGGCCCGGTACGTCGCCAGCCGCAGATACGTCTGGTCGACATGGGACAGGCGCCCGTACTTCAGCGCGTCCGCGGCCCCGATGACCGGGGTGTAGCCGACGTTGCAGCTGTGCGCGACCAAGAGCGCGGCGATCGTCACGTGCAGATCCTTCAGTCGGGCCTCGCCGCCGGTGACCGAGGTGAACGCCTGGTCAGCGCCGGTCCACGAGAACACCTCCAGCAGGGCCTCCGGCAGGTCGACCCGGGGCAACATCGCCTCCACTGCCTCGCGCAGCTGGCGCAGGGAAGCGGGTTCGGGCTCCGGTTCCAGGGCGGCGAAGTGCAGGCGGCCGTCGTCGTCGAACACGATCTGGGAGTTCACCGGCACCCGCGCGGTGACCTCGCGGTAGGTGCCGTCCAGCAGCGCGGCCCGCGCCGCCAGGTGCTCACCCGCCCCGGCGGGCAGACCGAGCGACGCCAGCACGGTGGGCCTGGCCTGCTCCCACGCGTCCCCGTCCAGCAGCTTCGCGCGGAGGTCGCCCCACTTGGAGGAGTTCTTCGCGAACACCTGCTTGCTCCGCAGCATCCGGTGCAGATGCTCCAGCACGCACAACGCGTACGCCTTCCAGTCGACCGTGCCCGGCTCCAGGACGCTCAGGGCCCGGCGGGCCACCGAAAGTGTCTTTCCCTCAGCGATCTTGCGGAGGCAGCAGTTCTGTCCGCGTCGGCCGTCACGGATCCGGCAGACGGCCATGGTGTGCGGAACCGAGCTCAACGAGTGGCTGCCACCGATGCTGAGGCGGTGACGGACGTTGTTGTCGCTGGAGGTGTCCAGGGGTGCCCCCGCCCGTTTCCACTCCTGTGGACAAGACGACGACCGGGCGGGCAGGTCCCCACGCCGCTCCTGATCACCCCGGGTCGGTGGTGAGCACGATGAACGCGACGACGCGGCCGTCCCTGGACCGCGGACCACCCCCGCGCAGGGTCTGTGCGGGTGGTGCCGATACTCGCGTGTGCCGTTCGGACAGTCCGGAGGGCGGAGGCGGTCCGTCACATCGCGCCCGGCCGGCTGTGCGCCGTCCAGGTGGTGTGTGAGGCCGGGCGCCTTCGTTCGGGTGCCACGGGATGCGGGAGAGGCGTTCGGGCGGCAAGCCTGAAAGCGTCTTCTAGCGTCGGCGATTGTGGAGAGGTTGATGTCGTCGGACCCTGTGGTATCGGTGAATCCTCTGTTCGCGCGTCCTGGCGAGACCAGGTCGGTGGAGCGGTACAGGATGCCGGTGGATTCCATGCTGCCGGAGACGGCGTATCAGATCGTGCATGACGAGATCATGCTCGACGGCAACGCGAGGCTGAATCTGGCGACATTCGTAGGCACGTGGATGGACGAGTACGCGGCACGGCTGTACGTGGACGCGTTCGACAAGAACATCATCGACAAGGACGAGTATCCGCAGACAGCGATGGTAGAGGACCGATGCTGGAAGATGCTCGCGGAGTTGTGGCACGCTCCGGAGCCTCAGCAGACGATCGGCACCTCCACCGTCGGTTCCTCCGAAGCCTGCATGCTGGCGGGTCTCGCACTCAAACGGCGCTGGCAGCACGCCCGGCGTACCGCAGGGAAGTCCGCTGAGCGGCCCAACCTGGTCATGAGTTCCGCGGTCCAGGTGGTGTGGGAGAAGTTCTGCAACTACTGGGACGTCGAGGGCCGGTACGTTCCGATCAGCGAGGAGCACAAGACCCTCGACGGTCATGATCTGGCTTCCTATGTGGATGAGAACACGATCGGTGTCGTTGCTGTCCTGGGCGTCACCTACACCGGGATGTACGAACCCGTGAAGGAGATCGCGGCTGCTCTGGACCGGGTGCAGCAGGAGAGCGGGCTGGATGTTCCTGTGCACGTGGATGGGGCGTCCGGGGCGATGATCGCTCCGTTCCTGCAGCCGGACCTTGAGTGGGATTTTCAACTGGAACGGGTCCATTCGATCAACACCTCGGGCCACAAATACGGTCTCGTGTACCCGGGTCTGGGCTGGGTGGTGTGGCGGTCCGCGGATCTGCTGCCCGAGGACCTGGTCTTCAAGGTCAGCTACCTCGGCGGTGACATGCCGACCTTCGCTCTGAACTTCTCCCGGCCCGGCGCACAGGTCCTTTTGCAGTACTACCAGTTCCTGCGACTGGGCCGGACGGGATACCGCGAGGTGCAGGCGGCGTCACAAAGTGCCGCGATGTACCTCGCGCAGGAGATCGGCGGGATGGACGCGTTCGAACTGTGGAACGACGGCTCTGACATCCCCGTGTTCGCCTGGCGGCTCGCTCCCGGGCACACCATCAGATGGACACTGTACGACCTGTCCGACCGCCTGCGCCTGAAGGGCTGGCAGGTACCTGCGTACCCGATGCCGGACAGCCTCGCGGACATAACCGTCCAGCGGATCGTCGTGCGCAACGGACTCGGCATGGACCTGGCCCGCGCCCTGCTGGACGACATCCGTGAAGCGGTGGACTACCTCGACCGGCTCCAGAGTCCGCTGCCGTCCGAAGGGCAGACATCGGGCTTCCACCACTGACTCCCGGGAACCGGACCCCGTCAGCCACGGTGACCCGGCCCCAGCGCAGACCCCGGGCGGGCTTCCCTCCCTGCCAGATGACCGAATTTCGCCTCGAAAGCCCCCATGGCTTGAGCGGTCAGTACCCCACAGTACGAAAGGCCGGCCGATGAACGGCAGGACTGAGCTCCCACCAGAGGAGAAGGCGCCGGGGGTCAGCCAGAAGAGGCTGACCATCGCCGCACTCGTGATCATGAACATGGTCGCGGTCATCAGCCTGCGCGGACTTCCGGCCGAAGCCGAGTACGGGCTCAGCTCGATCTTCTACTACGTGTTCGCAGCCGTCTTCTTCCTGGTCCCGGTCTCCCTGGTGGCGGCGGAACTGGCAACGGGGTGGCCGGAGAAGGGCGGTGTCTTCCGCTGGGTCGGGGAGGCATTCGGCGGACGGCTCGCCTTCCTGGCCATGTCGATGCTGTTCATCGAGGTCACCATCTGGTTCCCGACCGCGCTCACCTTCGGTGCCGTGGCGCTGGCCTACACCGGCCCGGACAAGGGGCTGGACGCACAGCTCTCGGGGAAGCGGTTCTTCGTGCTGGCCGTCGTGCTCATCGTGTACTGGCTGGCGACGTTCGTTGCGTTCCGCGGGGTGGCGTCGTTCTCCCGGGTCGCGAAGTGGGGCGGCATCATCGGGACGATCGTTCCCGCGGGCATCCTCATCGTTCTGGGCTTCTCCTACGTGATCGCCGGGAACAGCCCAAGGATCGACACCGGCTGGGGCGAGCTCCTGCCGGACTTCGGCAACTTCAGCAACGTCGTCCTCGCTGCGAGCATCTTCCTTTTCTACGCCGGCATGGAGATGAACGCGATCCATGTCAAAGAGGTCAAGAACCCCTCGCGGAACTACCCGATCGCCATCCTCATCGCCGCGGTCGGAACCGTCGTCATCTTCGTCCTGGGCACCTTGGCCATCGCCTTCGTCGTACCGCACGCCGATATCAATCTCACGCAGAGCCTCCTGAGCGCGTACGGCGACATGTTCGACTGGGCGGGGATCTCCTGGGCGGCACCCATCGTGGCAGCCGCACTCGCGGTGGGGGTCCTCGCCGGGATCGTGACCTGGGTGGGCGGCCCTTCCTCCGGACTCCTCGTCGTAGCCAAGGGCGGCTACCTCCCCCGCTTCTTCCAGGTCACGAACGCACACGGTATGGCCACGCACATCATGTACCTCCAGGCCGGAATGGTGACGTTCCTGTCCGTACTCTTCGTGGTACTGCCATCCGTACAGGCGGCCTACCAGATCCTGAGCCAGCTCACCGTGATCCTGTATCTCGTCATGTATTTGATCATGTTCGCAGCGGCCATCCACCTGCGCTACAGCCAGCCGTACCGGCCCCGTCCCTACCGCATCCCGGGACGCGGGAACATCGGAATGTGGATCATCGCCGGGGCTGGTTTCATCGGCGCGCTGATCGCCTTCGTCCTCAGTTTTGTCCCGCCGGACCAGATCTCCATCGGCAGCCCCGCCCTCTACGTCGGCCTGCTGATGGGACTGGCGATCGTCTTCATTGCGCTGCCCCTGTGGATCTACGCGATCCGCAAGCCGCACTGGCGCGACCCGGATGCCGGGTTCGCCCCCTTCACCTGGCAGGCGGAAGGCCGCCACCCCGGTGTGCAGAGCGACTCCTCCGCCACCACCGGCGAACTCCTCCATCACCCGCCCCTCAAGGGGCCTTCCGGACCCGGGAACGCCCCGTGACGATCTGCGCCTCACGGATCCAGAGAACCCTCAACGCCGCACACGCCGACCACGCCGCCAACACGACCGGGGCGAACGCCGACTACATCCCCTCCCTCTCCACCGTCGACCCGAACCTCTTCGGCATCGCCGTCGTGACAGTCGCCGGCGAGGTCATCGAGGCGGGCGACAGCCGCCACGAGTTCGCCCTCGAATCGATCTCAAAGGTCTTCACCCTGGCCCTGGCCATGGAAGACGTAGGCCCGCAGGTCATCAGAGCGAAGGTCGGAGCCGACCCGACCGGGCTGCCCTTCGGCTCGGTCATGGCACTCGAACTCCACGGCGACAAGCCCCTCACCCCGCTGGTCAACGCCGGCGCGCTGTCGACGACCAGCCTGGTGCGCGCCAGCACGCCGTCGCAACGATGGCAACGCATCCTCAAGACGCAGAGAGCGTTCGCCGGAAGGGACATCTCCCTGAGCAAGGAGGTCGACGCCTCCGAGCAGAGCACGAACTTCCACAACCGGGCCATCGCGTGGCTGCTCTACAGCGCGGGAGCCATGTACGCGGACCCCATGGAAACCTGCGAGGTCTACACCCGCCAGTGCTCGACCATGGTCACCACCACCGACCTCGCCGTCATGGGCGCCACTCTCGCGGCAGGCGGAACCAACCCCGTGACCGGACACCGCGTGATCCGGGACACGTACATTCCCCGCATCCTCGCCGAGATGACCATGGAAGGCCTGTACGACACCTCCGGCGACTGGGCCTACACCGTCGGCCTGCCAGGCAAGAGCGGCGTCGGGGGCGGACTCCTCGCCGTCGCCCCCGGCCGACTCGCCATCGCGGCGTTCTCACCGCCCCTGGACCCGGTCGGCAACAGCGTGCGCGGCTGCGCGGCCATCGCCCAGATCGCCCACGACCTCGGACTCAACCTCTACCAGTCCCCAACCCCAGTAAGGACATCTCAGGCCGCCCCCGCACCCCCCGGCAGCAGCACATGACATCGACCGCAGCACCCAGCCCACACCCCTGACGCCATCCAAGCACCAGGTGTGCGACACCCCAAGAGATCCCCCGAGCCCGGGTGAGTCACCAACCTCGTGGCCAGGGGGTTCTTCCTCCCTCGTATGTTCTGCGACTCTGTGACGCAGCATCGGGATTCTTAAGACATCGTTTCAGTTGGTGAGTCTGCGGTGGCAGATGAGGGCTGCGGCTATGCCGACGAAGGCGAGGAAGTGCTCGGGCTTGCGTTGGTGGCGGCGGTGGAGTCGTCGGCAGCCGGCCAGCCACGAAGCCGTGCGTTCGACCACCCAGCGGTGCCGACCCAGGCGCTGGGAGGACTTGACGCCCTTGCGTGCGTTGCGGTGGCGGATGCCTCTGCCGCGGAGCCATCGGCGCAGGTGGGCGTAGTCGTACCCCTTGTCGCTGTGGAGCTTGGCCGGGCGGCGGCGCCGCGGTCCGCGGCGGGAGCGGATGGGCGGGATGCCGTGTACGAGGGGCTGAAGGCCGAGGCTGTCGTGCATGTTCGCGGCCGAGATGCCCAGCGACAGCGGCAGCCCGTTCCGGTCCGTGATCAGGTGGATCTTCGACCCGCTCTTGCCGCGGTCGGTCGGATTCGGTCCGGTCAGCGGCCCCCTTTTGCTGCCCTCACGCCGGCTGGCAGAAGCTCTACAAGCAGACCGAGGACGAACTCCTCGACCCACGCGCGCTGGGCCTGCCCGACTGGGAGACCCTCGTTGCGCTGGCCGACGCGCTCGTGGCCGCCTCTCACGACCGGTACCGCGGCTGGGGAGATGTGGTCGTCTTCGCCGCGTGCGCCGCCGCACGGATCGGCGAGGTGTCGGGCTGCCGCGTCGGGGACATCGACACCACGCAGTGGATCTGGACCGTTCGGCGCCAGACCACACCCGCGCCCGGCGGGCTGACCGACAAGGGCACCAAGGGCAAGCGGGCCCGCAAGGTTCCCATCGTCGAGGAGATCCGTCCCCTCGTCGCCCAGCGCATTCTGTCCGCCGGCCCGAATCCCGATGCCCGTCTGTTCACCGGCCCGCGCGGCGGACGCATCTCCACCGCCGTCCTGCGCGACGCCACACACGGGGACGACGTGGTCACCAAGCTCGGCTACGAGCACCTGCGCCGCCACGATCTCCGGCACACCGGACCGACCTGGTTCGCCGACGCCGGAGTCCAGGTCCGCGTCCCCCGCAGGATCGCCGGCCACGGATCCCTGACCACCACCCGGCGCTACCTCCACCCGGACGTCCACAAGATCACCGCCGCCGGAGCGACACTCTCCGTACACCTCAGCGCGCTGCGCGCACCACGCACGCTACCGAGCCCCATCGTCATGACCTGCTGCCCCCGGTCAAGGGCCCTGGTCCCCAACTGGTCCCCAGGAACGATCAAGGGCCGGTCTCGGATCTCTCCGAAACCGGCCCTGAACTACGACTGTCTCCAGTCGGGACGACAGGATTTGAACCTGCGACCCCTTGACCCCCAGTCAAGTGCGCTACCAAGCTGCGCCACGTCCCGATGCGCGTCCCGCGCCAAGGCGGTGAGGTGGGGAATCGCGCGGGACGTACATTACCCCACGTCCCGGGGCGGCCGTCGCGGACAATCGTCCTATGGACCATCGCAGCGAAACCGACGGGCGGCGTGACCGGGACAGTGACGGCCGGGCACGTAGTGCCCGGCCCCGGGACGGGCTGGGGCGGCCGTTGCCGTACGGGGCGACGGGGGTGGCTCGGCAGCCCGAGGGGATCGTGCGGACGCCGGAGGACACGGTGATGGAGGCGCAGGCGCTGCTGGACGCGGGGCGGCCGTTCCACGCGCATGAGGTGTTCGAGGACGCGTGGAAGGCGCGGCCGGGCGAGGAGCGCGGGCTGTGGCGCGGACTCGCGCAGCTCGCCGTGGGGCTGACACACGCGGCGCGCGGGAATCCGACGGGCGGGGCGCGGCTGTTGCGGCGGGGGGCGGGCGCGGTCGAGGAGTGGGCGGCGGAGTCGGGGCGGGCACGGCCGTACGGGATGGATCTCGGGGGGCTGGTGCGCTGGGCGCGGGACCTGGCGGCCGAGGTGGCGCGGGACGCGGCGAAGGTGGACGCGGTGGCGCGGGCGCCCCGGCTGCGTGGGCGGTGACCCGGAGCGGTGCGGGGCGGGGGTGGCGGCGGTCGCGTTGTCAGTGGCGTACGGCAGACTCGACGGTGTGCGAGAGATTCATGTCATCGGTATCGGCGCGGGCGACCCGGAGCAGCTCACCCTTCAGGCGGTGCGGGCGCTGCGGAGCACGGATGTGTTCTTCCTGCTCGACAAGGGCGAGGTGAAGTCGGATCTCACCGGGCTGCGCCGGGAGTTGCTGGAGGCGCACATACCCGAGGGCACCTACCGGATCGTGGAGGCAAGCGATCCGGAGCGGGACCGTGCGGCGGGCGGTACGCGGTACTCGCCGGCCGTGGAGGACTGGCGCAGCGCGCGGGCGGCGCTGTACGAGCGGCTGATCGCCGAGGAGCTGGGCGAGGACGAGCACGGGGCGTTCCTGGTGTGGGGGGATCCCGCGCTGTACGACAGCACGCTCGGGATCCTTGAGGAGGTGCTGGCGCGAGGCGCGGTGGCCTTCGCGTACGACGTGGTGCCCGGGATCAGCAGTGTCTCGGCGCTGGTCGCCCGGCATCGCACCGGGCTGAACAGAGTGGCGCGGCCGGTGCAGATCACCACGGGGCGGCGGCTCGCCGAGGGTTTCCCGGAAGGCGTGGACGACGTGGTGGTGATGCTCGACGCCCACCAGGTGTTCCGGAAGTACGCGGACCAGGACATCGACATCTACTGGGGCGCGTACATCGGCACCCCGGACGAGATCCTCGACTCGGGCCCGATCGCCGAGGCGGCGCCGCGCATCGAGCGGGCGCGGGCCGAGGCCCGGGAGCGCAAGGGCTGGATCATGGACACCTACCTGCTGCGGCGCCGAAGAGCGGACGGCTGACCGACACGGTCCACCGTGCCTGCGGTGTCGCGGTGCGGCACCCGCACGGTCGCGGTCCTCGACACCGGCACGGTCGCGGTCCTCGGTACCCGTGCGGTCGCGGTCCTCGGTACCCGTGCGCTCGCCGTCCTCGACACCCGCACGATCGCCGTCCTCGGTACCCGTGCGCTCGCCGTCCGCGCTGCCCATGCGCTCGTGGTCCGCAGTGCCCGTCCGGTCGCGGACCACCCCCCTGCGGTCCCGGATCACCCCACCCCCGGTCCCGGACCACGGCACCCGTGCGGTCGGTCCTGACATGCGGGGATGGACAGGTGGTGTGATCGTGGCTCAGTGACAGTCGCCGAGGAGATCGCCCCGCCCGCGGCCCAGCCGCCCGTTCTCGACAGACGACGGCGCAATGTCGTCTTCGTGACGATCATGCTCGGTGTGCTGCTGGCGGCACTGGACCAGACGATCGTGGGCACGGCGCTGCCGACGATCGTGTCGGATCTGGGCGGCGCCGAGCACATGTCGTGGGTGGTCACGTCGTATCTGCTCGCGGAGACCGTGTCGACCGTGCTGGTCGGCAAGTTCGGCGACCTGTTCGGGCGCAAGGTGGTCTTCCAGGTCTCGGCGATCGTCTTCATCACCGGTTCGTTCCTGTGCGGTCTGGCGTCCAACATGACGCTGCTGATCGTGTGGCGGGGCATGCAGGGTGTCGGCGCGGGCGGGCTGATGGTGACGGCGATGGCGCTGATCGCCGACGTCATCCCGCTGCGGGAGCGCGGCAAGTACCAGGGCGCGATCGGGGCGGTGTTCGGGGTGGCCACGGTCATCGGGCCGTTGCTCGGCGGGCTGTTCACCGACCATCTGACCTGGCGCTGGGCGTTCTACATCAACGTCCCGATCGCGGTCCTCGTGGTGGTCGCGGCGGCCCGGACGATCCCGGTGGTGAAGTCGGTGTCCCGGCCGATCATCGACTATCTCGGCATCGCCGCCGTCGCGGTCGGCGCCAGCGCGCTGATCCTGGGGACGAGTTGGGGCGGCAACGAGTACGCGTGGGGCTCCCCCGTGATCATCGGGCTGTTCGTGGGCGGGGTGGTGGCGCTCGGCCTGTTCTGCTGGGTGGAGACCCGGGCGGCCGAACCGATGCTGCCGATGCGGCTGTTCGGCAACCCGGTGTTCACGGTGTGCTCGGTGCTCAGCTTCATCGTCGGTTTCGCGATGCTCGGCGCGATGACGTACCTGCCGACGTATCTCCAGTACGTCGACGGCGACTCGGCGACGATCTCCGGGGTCCGTACGCTCCCCATGGTGTTCGGACTGCTGATCGCGTCGGTGTTCAGCGGCAATGTGGTCAGCCAGACCGGCAGATACCGGCTGTTCCCGGTCGTCGGCTCGCTGGTGATGGGCGCCGGCCTGTATCTGATGTCCCTGATGGGGCCGGACACCGGGGTCTGGCTGGAGTCGCTGTACATGTTCGTGCTGGGCACCGGCATCGGTCTGGGCATGCAGGTGCTGACCATCGTCGTGCAGAACACCGTTGTCTACGCCGATCTGGGCACCGCCACCTCCGGGGTCACCTTCTTCCGGACACTGGGCAGTTCCTTCGGCACCGCCGTGTTCGGCACGATCTACACCAACTCGCTCACCCCCAACCTCCGCGACGGGATCACCTCGGCCATCGCGACCGGGGCCGCCGATCCACGGACGATCACGCGTGCGGCGACCAGCCCCGAGGGCCTGCACCGGCTGCCCGCCGAGGCGGCGGCACCGATCATCCACGCGTACGCCGAGACGCTCCAGACCGTCTTCCGGTGGACCGTGCCGATCGCGGCCGTGGGCTTCGTGGTCGCCCTGTTCCTCAAACAGGTCCCGCTCCGCGACAGCTCACGGCTGTCCTCGACCGACATGGGAGACGCCTTCGCCCAGCCGCACGGCCCCGACTCCCAGCGGGTTCTGGAGGGTTCCGTCGGCCGGATCCTCGGCACCACCGACCTGGACACCGCGCGGCGGCTGGTGCGTGACTCCGACACCCGGCTCGACCCGGCGGGCGCGTGGGCGGTGATGCAGGTCGAACTGTTCACCCGCCTCGTGGGCCACGCCAGCCTGGGCCTGATCGCGGCCCGCCGCCACATGCCGCCGGAAGTCCTGCTGCCGGTCTTCGACCGTATGGTCCAGGAGGGCTATCTCACCCGTGACGGCTCCCTCTTCTCCCACACCGAGGCCGGTGCGCGCGAGGCCCGCGTGATCACCGACGCGTGGGCCGCCTGGCTGGAACAACGCGTCGAGCAGGACATCGGCCGCCCCTCGGGCAAGGACCTCCGCGCCGCGGTGGACACCATCGCCAAGCGCCTCCTGGTGGAGGACCTGAGCCAGGTACTCCCCACCCCCACCACCAACCCAACCTCGGACCCGGCTCCGGCCTGACCTGCACCTCCCGAGGGCACGCGCACACCGCAGGGCAATTCGGCGAGGACACAACCAACGCCCACCCCAACCCCCCAGAGGCGCGGGGAACTGCGCGACCAGCCACAACGCACCCACACCCGAAAAGCCCCCCAGCCCAACCCTCGCCCCCTCACCCGATCCCAGGTTCACCCCGCACAACCCACCCCCTCAAGCCACCCCACCACCCCCGCCACATCACCCACGACCACCCCCACCCCCACCGGCAGCGCAGGCCGCTCGACCACCACCACCGGCAACCCGGCCTCCCGCGCGGCGACCAGCTTCGCCGAGGTAGCCCCACCCCCACTGTCCTTCGTGACCACCACGTCAATGCGATACGCCCGCAGCAGCGCACGCTCATCGGCCACCCCGAACGGCCCCCGCCCCAGCACCACCTCCGTGTGCACCGGCACCGGCGGCTCAGGCGCCTCCACCGATCGCACCACGAATTCATTGCCGTCGAGAGAGGCGAACGCGGCGAGCCCCAACCGCCCGGTGGTGAGCAGCACCCGGCGCCCGAGGGAAGGAACGACCGACGCCGCGGCGGCGAGCGAGGGAACCCGGTGCCACCGATCCCCCGGCACCGACCGCCACCCGGGACGCCGCAGCACGACAAGGGGCACCCCGGTGATGGACGCGGCCCCCGCCGCGTTCCCCGTGATCCGCTCGGCGAACGGATGCGTGGCGTCGACCACCGCGTCCACCGCGTGCTCCCGCAGCCACCCGGCGAGCCCGTCCACCCCGCCGAACCCACCGATCCGCACCTCCCCCGCCACCGCCCCCGGCCGGGCCACCCGCCCGGCCAGCGAGGTCGTCACCCGCACCCCCGGCCGCACGGCGAGCACGGCGGCCAGTTCACGCGCCTCGGTGGTGCCGCCGAGGAGGAGGATGTGCGGGGAGGTGCGGGACATGGGCCGAGCGTACGGGGCGGCTCCGGTCACCGGAGCAGCAGCTGAACCCCGCCGACCACCGTCGCCGCGATCACGAGTTGTTCGAACATCCGCTGGTTGATCCTGTTCACAGCCCATCTGCCGAGCAACGCACCCGGCAGCACGAACACCACCAGCGCCGCGTCCAGCAGCAGCGACCGCGCGTCGATCAACCCCAGCCCCACACTGAACGGCACCTTGGACACATTCACGATCAGGAAGAAGAACGCCGACGTCCCCAGGAAGCCCAGCTTCCGAAAGCCCGCCGACAGCAGATACATCGACATCACCGGTCCCCCGGCGTTGGCGACCATCGTCGTGAACCCGCCGAGCACCCCGTACGACCGCGCCTTCACCCGCCCCGACCGCGTCACGATCTCGTCCGGGTCGGCCTCCCGCGCGCTCTCCTGGCGGCGCCGCCACACCGTGACAGCCGCCATCAGCAGCAGGATCGCGCCGATCGAGGTCCGCACCTGGGCGTCGTCCGCCCACAGCAGGAACACGGTGCCGAGCACCACCCCCGCCCCGACCGCCGGGAACAGCCGCCACAGCGTGGGCCAGTGGGCGTGCCGCCGGTACACGAGCACCGCGAGCACATCACCGGCGATCAGCACCGGCAGCAGGATCCCGGTGGACTCGCGGGCGGGCAGCACCGCGGCGAAGACCGCGAGACTGACCGTGTTGGCCCCGCTCACCGCGGTCTTGGAGAAGCCGACGAGCAGCGCGGCGAAGGCGAGCGCCGCGAACCCCCCACCGGATATGTGCCAGAGCGTCATCGTGTCCATGCCGACACCGATGCTAGATCCACGCAACTGCCCCCCGTAAGGTCCGACGTAAGGAGTGACTCATCACACGGCCGCCCCCCACACACCCCACACGTACCTACACACCCCCACCCATCGCCCCACACCGCCCCACACCGCCCAGCCGATACACACGCCCCTCCCCGTCCCCTCCCCGTCGACGCGTGGCCGAAGACCGACTCCGATCGGCCCCCGCCGCCGTGCCAGACTGCCTCGGACACCTGAGTGACACCCCGACGGACATCCGGCCGGACTCCCAGCGCCGAGGTGTCGTACGACGCTGGGCAGCACCCGAAGGCCGGGAAAGAGGAGCGCCCTGTGACCGGGACCGAGCCGACCGGCCCGCTGATCGACACGACCAGGCCGCACCCCGCGCGGGTGTACGACTGGTTCCTCGGCGGCAAGGACAACTACCCGGTCGACGAGGAACTCGGCCACCGGATCATGTCCATCGACACCGGCGCCCCGCGCGCGGCCCGCAGCAACCGCTGGTTCATGCAGCGGGCGACCCGGCTGCTGGCGCGACAGGAGGGAATCAGCCAGTTCCTGGACATCGGCTCCGGGATACCCACCGAGCCCAACCTCCATCAGCTGGCCCAGGCCGTGACGCCCGAGGCCCGGATCCTGTATGTCGACAACGACCCGATCGTCCTGGCGCATGCCGCCGCCCTGCTGCGCGGGACCCCTGAGGGCAGGACGGAGTACGTCCAGGCCGACGCCCGGAACGCGCGCACGATCATCGAACAGGCCGCGCGCGTCCTGGACTTCGACCGCCCCATCGCGCTGTCCCTGATCGCGCTGCTGCACTTCATCGCCGACGAGGACGGCGCCCACGACCTGGTGGGCACCCTTGTCGACGCGCTCGCGCCGGGCAGTTTCCTGGTGCTGTCCGCGCTGACGGCCGACTTCGAGCCGGAGAACGTACAGCGCGGTATAGAGGCGTACACGGCGGGTGGGGTCACCCTGGTCGCGCGCTCGCAGGGCGAGTTCGGCGGGTTCTTCAAGGGGCTCGACCTGGTGGCGCCGGGGGTCGTGGCGCTGCCCGAGTGGCACCCCGAACTGGCCGAGGACGAGTCGGACATCGGGGACAACCTGGTGTCCCTGTACGGCGCGGTCGGCCGCAAGCCCTGACGTCCAAGGCCCGCGAGATCCCGCCGCCGGGCGCCCCACGTGACGTAGGCCGGCTCGGTCCCCCATCCGAGCCGGCGGGCCCTCACGCCAGCCGGCTCAACGCCGCCGACACCAGCGTCCGCACTCCCGGTACCAGCGCCGCCGGATCCGGCGCGAACCGCGGGCTGTGATTGCCGGGGACGTTGGCGAACTTCTCCATGAGCCCGTCGCCGGGCGCCGCCGCCCAGACGTCCGGCGGGGTGGTGGTGACGTACCAGTAGTCGTACGGCACCCCCGGCGGCGGGAGCAGCGAGATGTCCTCGCTGCCCATCACCGGACCGAAGTCGAACACCGTGCCGGGCCCGAAGACCTCGCGGTGCACGGCGGCGATCTCCGCGTCGAGGGCGGCGTCGTTGACCGTGTTCGGATGGCCCGGCAGGACGGTGATCTCCGGCGGCACCGGGCAGCCGGCCGCGTCGCACTCGCCGCGCACGATCCGCTCGACGGCCGCCAGGACCCGGGCGCGCACGCCGGTGTCCTGAGTACGCAGATTCAGGGCGAGCCGGGCCTCGGCGGGGATGATGTTGTGCTGGGTGCCCGCGTGGAACTGCCCCACGGTCAGCACCGCGGAGTCCTTCGCGGCGACCTCGCGGGCGACGACGGTCTGCAACCGGGTGACGATGTGGGCCGCCGTCACCACCGGGTCGACGGTCGACTCCGGGCGTGACCCATGGCCGCCGACGCCGTGCACGACGACGTCGATGTCGTCGACGGCGGACATGGTCAGGCCGGGCGTGTGCGGGTAGAAGCCGACGGGTCCGGGCGCGGCGTGCTGGCCGAAGAGCACGTCGGGGCGCGGGAACCGCTCGCGCAGCCCGTCCGCCACCATCGCCCGCGCTCCCCCGCCGTTCTCCTCGGCCGGCTGCCCGATCACCACCAGCGTGCCGGACCAGCTGTCGCGGGCGGCGGCGAGGGCCTCGGCGGCGGCCATCAGCCAGGTGACATGCAGATCATGGCCGCAGGCATGCATCACCCCGTCGACGGTGGAGGCGTACGGCAGCCCGCTGGCCTCCCGGACGGGCAGCGCGTCCATGTCACCGCGCAGCCACACCACCGGCCCGTCGCCCTGGACGAGAACCCCGACCACACCGGTACCACCGACGCCCTCGGTGACCCCGTAACCGGCCGCCCGCAGCCGCCCGGCGAGCTTCGCGGCGGTCCGGTGCTCCTCGAACGACAGCTCGGGATGACGATGCAGATCACGGTAGAAGTCCGCCAGCTCCCCGGCCTCGATCCCGGAGGTGATGTCCCACGCCAGGCGGGCGACGGAGGCCGGCTCACCCATGCTGCGTCCCTCTCCTCGGTCCCGGTCCAGCTCTCGAACAGGTTCTCGCACTCCCCCCGGTCCTGCCCGTACGGCGACGCTCCTCAGAGGGGCGGATTGCCGCCCGGCAGCCCCAGCACCCGGCTGATCGTGCGCAGCACCCCGTTGTCGTTGTTCGACGGGGCCACATGGCGGGCCCGCGCCAGGATGTCGGGGTGGGCGTTGGCCATCGCGAAGGACCAGTCGGCGGTGTCGAGCATCTCCAGGTCGTTGAGGTAGTCGCCGAAGACCATGGTCTGGGCGGGGGTGATGCCCAGCTCGCGCTGGAGTCGCCGGACGGCGGCGCCCTTGTCGGCGGTGCGGTTCATGACGTCGACCCAGTGCGCGCCGGAGATCACGACCTGGTGGGTTCCGGCGAAGGGTGCCAGCGCCGGTGCGGTGGTCCGTTCGACGGCGCCGAAGTCGAAGAGGGCGACCTTGAGGATGTCGTCGTCCACGGCGGTGACGTCCTCGACGACCCGGTGCTGGACGTAGTACTTGCGCACCTCGGCGAGGAACGGCTCGTCGGCCCGTTCCACATAGGCGGACCGCTTGCCGCAGACGACGGCGCCGACATCGGCGCCGGACGCCACCAGTTCCCGTACCGTGCGCACGATCCGCGTGGCGACGCCGGGGGTGAGCGGGTCGGAGCTGAGTTCGACGCCGTCGCGGACCACGTACGTACCGTTCTCGGCGATGAACACCATGCCGTCGCGGGCGCGGGCGAACTCCCGGGCGAGGGTGGCGTACTGGCGTCCGCTGGCCGGGCTGAACAGCACTCCGCGCTCGCGCAGCAGGTCCAGGACGGTCCACAACTGCGGCGGCATCCGCTTGGCGTCGTCCAGCAGCGTGCCGTCCATGTCGGTGACGATCAGCCGGATGTCGGCGGGAGACCCCCTGTCCAGCCGGATGTCGGCGGGACGCCCCGCGTCCTCGGGGGCGGTGGGCGGCGGCGAGGTCGCGCGGGAGAAGGGCATGGACCGTTTCCTGTGGGGCGCCGGGAACACCGCCCGGGGCTGCGGATGAACATGCGTTCGCTGGATGTATCAGCCTACGGACATATGGACGTACGGCCGTCCAGCCTACCCGGCGCGCCCGCCGCCGCCCGCGCCCGGCGAGACCCTCGTCCCATTCCTAGGAAAGCCGATCATGGGCAGTGCACAATGACGGCGACACCGGCCGGGGCACGGCGGCCCCCGGGGGCGAGGAGGACGGACGACGTGAGCGAGAGCCCGACCCCGGCGGACGGACCGGCGGAGCCGAGGACGCCCGTGGCCCACAGCGCGCGGGTCTGGAACTACTGGGCCGGCGGCCGGGACAACTACGAGGTGGACGAGCGGGTCGGCGAGCGGGTCGCCGCGATGTTCCCGGTGATCCGTGACGTCGCCCATGCCAACCGGGCCTTCCTCGCCCGCGCGGTGGGCTTTCTCGCCCAGGAGTGCGGCACACGCCAGTTCCTGGACATCGGCATCGGGCTGCCCACCGTCGAGAACACCCATGAGATCGCCCAGCGTGTCGCCCCCGACGCGCGGATCGTGTACGTCGACAACGACCCGGTGGTGCTGATGTACGCCCGCGCCCTGCTGACCGGCACCAGCGAGGGGGCGACGGACTACGTCGACGCCGATGTGCGCGACCCGGAGGCGGTCGTCGAACGGGCCGCGAAGACCCTGGACCTCGACCGGCCGGTGGCCGTGCTCATGCTGGGCATACTGAACTTCGTCCAGGACACCGGTGAGGCGCGGGACATCGTGCGCCGGACGATGGCGGCGCTCCCGTCCGGCAGCCATCTGGTGCTGACCCACCCCACCGACGATCCCGCCCTCGGCGGCGAGGGCCAGCTCGCGGCGATGGCGTACTGGAACGAGCACGCCGGGCCCCCGATCACCGCCCGCGGCCGGGCCGAGACCGCTTCCCTGTTCGACGGGCTGGACCTTCTCGACCCCGGCCTGGTGTCGTGTTCGGCGTGGCGACCGGACGGCCAAGCCTCCGCCGTGGTACCGCAGTTCGGAGCGGTCGCCGTGAAGCCCTGACCCCGGCGCCGCCCGGACCGAGCACCACGCTGGAGGACACATGACCGCCGTCGCCCCCCTCGACCAGCTTGCCGATCCCGTGCCCGGTGGCCGTGCCGGGGAGGTGGAGCGGGCGACCGCGCTGGGCGCGGAGCTCGCCGGGCGCGGGGTGCACGGCATCGTGCTCGCCTACGTCGACACCGCCGGCGTCTGCCGGGTGAAGACGGTCCCGGCGGCCAAGCTGGCCACGGCGGTGGCGTGGGGCGTCGGCATGTCGCCGGTGTTCGACACGTTCCTCGCGGACGACTCGATCGTCACCACCGACGTCCTGGGCTCCCCCGACGGCGATCTGCGGCTCTACCCCGACCTCGACCAGCTCACCGTGCTGGCGGCGCAGCCCGGCTGGGCGTGGGCGCCGGTCGACCGGATCACCCAGGACGGCGAGCCGCACCCCGGCTGCTCCCGCACCTTCCTGCGCCACCTGGTGGCCCGTGCGGGGCGCGAGCACGGGCTGGACTTCCGCGCGGGCATCGAGATCGAGTGGACGGTCGCCCTGGCGGGCGTGCCGGACGACGGTTTCGTCCCGGCCACGACCGCTCCGGCGTACAGCGCGACCCGGCAGGTCGAGCTGAGCGACTACGCGGCGGAGCTGCTGGCGGTGTGCGCGGCGCAGGGGCTGGACGTGGACCAGTTCCATCCCGAGTACGCGGCCGGGCAGTTCGAGCTGTCGATCGCGCCGCTGGACCCGGTGGCGGCGGCCGACCGCAGCGTGCTGGTGCGGCAGACCGTGCGGGCGGTGGCCCAGCGGCACGGCCTGAAGGTGTCCTTCGCCCCGGCCGTGCGCGCCGAGGGTGTCGGCAACGGCGGCCATCTGCACCTGTCGGCCTGGCGCGACGGCGTGAACCTGCACACGGGCGGCGACCGCCGGCACGGCATGACGGCCACCGCCGAGTCCTTCGCGGCCGGGGTCCTCGCCCACCTCCCCGCGCTGACCGCCGTCACCGCGCCCAGCCCGGCGAGCTATCTGCGGCTGAAACCCTCCCAGTGGGCAGGGGTGTTCACCGCCTGGGGCCTGGAGACGCGGGAAGCGGGGCTACGGGTGATCCGGGGCACCGCGGGGCTGCGCGGCCGGTCCGCCAATCTGGAGGTCAAGCCGGTCGACCTGGCCGCCAACCCGTATCTCGCCCTCGGCTGCGCGATCGGCGCCGGGCTGGACGGGATCGGCGCGGGCGCCACGCTGCCCGAAGAGATCACCGGCGATCCGGCCCGGCTCGACGCCGCCGAGGCCAAGGCCAGGGACGTGCGCAGGCTGCCGGTCTCGCTGGCGGAGGCGGTGACGGAGTTCCGGGCGGACGACGTGCTGCGGGCCACCCTGGGCCCGGTCCTCGCGGACGCGGTGACCGCCGTACGGCAGGGCGAGATCGCGGCCGTCGCCGGGTTCGACGACGAGCGCGTGGCCGCCGCCTACCGGTGGAAGTACTGACATGGCGAAGGTGCGCGAGGCGCTGGACGCGCTGTGGCTGGTGGACCACCACTGCCACGGCGTGGTGACCGGCGCCCTGAGCCCGGAGGGCTTCGAGGACCTGCTCGGCGAGGGCGGGCCCGCCCCGGGGATCTCCCTGTTCGACACCCCGGCCGGTACCGCCGTACGCCGCCACTGCGCCCCCTTCCTCGACCTGCCCGCCCACGCCCCGCCCGCCGACTATCTGCGGCGCCGGGCCGAGCTGGGCCCCGACGAGGTCAACCGGCGATTTCTGGCCGCCGCCCGCACGGATGTGTTCTGCGTCGACACCGGCTTCGCGGCCGACCGGCTGACCCCGCCGGACGCGCTGGCCGGGGCGGCGGGCCGGGGGGCGGTGGCGTACGAGGTGGTACGGCTGGAGAGCCTCGCGGAGCGGGTCGCGGCCGGTGGCGTGGAGGCGGGCGAGTACGCCGACGCCGTACGGTCCGCCGCGCGGGCGGCGGTGGGGCGGCCCGGGGTGGTCGCGGTGAAGTCGGTGGCCGCGTACCGCACCGGCTTCGACCTGGACCCCAGACGCCCGGACGACCGCGCGGTCACCGGGGCGGCCCGGACCTGGCTGGCAGCGGGCGGCCGGCTGACGGACCCGGTGCTCGTACGGCAGCTGCTGTGGACGGCCGTCGACCTGGGGCTGCCGCTCCAGCTGCACACCGGGTTCGGGGACGCCGACCTGCGGCTGCACCGCGCCGACCCCGCCCTGCTGACCGACTGGCTGCGGCTGACGGCCGGCACGATCCCGGTCCTGCTCCTGCACTGCTGGCCCTACCAGCGGCAGGCCGGCCATCTCGCCGCCGTGTTCCCCCAGGTGTACCTCGATGTCGGCCTCACCCTGCACCACGTGGGACCGGTACGCGCGCGGGCGGTGCTGGAGGAGGCGCTGGAGATCACCCCGTACCGGAAACTGCTGCACAGCTCCGACGCCTTCGGGCTCGCGGAGTTCTACCATCTCGGCGCGCTCGCCTTCCGGCGCGGGCTCGCCGAGCTGCTCCAGGACCGCGTGGACGCGGGCGAGATGGCCCTGACGGACGCGCTGCGGGTCGCCGAGTGGGCGGGCCGGGAGAACGCTCGAAGGATCTACCGGATTTCCGACGACAACTGAAAGTATGATCTAGCAATGTCTGACATGACCGAGACCACGCCCGGCTGGCTGCCCTCCGACGAGCTGGAAGCGGCCCGTGCCCGGATGCCGATCCTGTACGTCGACGCGGTGCCGGTGCGTGTCGACGACAGCGGCGAGGTCACCAGCATCGGCCTGCTCCTGCGGATCGGACCGGACGGCACGGTCAGCCGCACCCTGGTCTCCGGCCGGGTGCTGCACCACGAGCGGGTACGGGACGCGCTGCTGCGCCACCTGGAGAAGGACCTCGGCCCGGTGGCCCTGCCCCGTATCCCGGCCTCCCTCCAGCCGTTCACCGTCGCCGAGTACTTCCCGACCCAGGGCATCACGCCGTACCACGACCCGCGTCAGCACGCCGTGTCGCTGGCGTACGTCGTCCCGGTCACCGGCGACTGCCGGCCCCGGCAGGACGCCCTCGACCTGGTGTGGTTCAGCCCGCAGGAGGCGCTGTCCGAGGCCGTGCACAGTGAGATGCCGGGCGGCCACAGCGCGCTGCTGCGGCAGGCGCTGGCGCATGTCGGGGTGGCGCCGTAGGGGGGCGACGACCGACCCCCGCCCGTCGGTGGCCCGGGGCACGTGACCGGTGTGCGGTGCGGGGGTTCGCGGTACTTTCTCCGGTTACGGTGGCCTCGCGCACGGTGACCGAAAATCGCCCCCGCGTACCCCCGTACCCACGCCTCCCGGGAGAACCGTCATGAGCCTGAGCATCCGTAACCAGCTGCCCGGCACCGTCACGTCCGTCACGCCCGGCGAGGCCATGGCGACCGTGAAGGTGCGGCTCGTGGGTGGCCAGGACCTGACCGCCGCCATCACCGCGGAGGCGGTCACCGACCTCGGCCTCGCGTCCGGGAGCGGGGTGCGCGCCCTGATCAAGTCCACCGAGGTCGCCCTCGCCACCGGCCCGGTCCAGGGGCTGTCGATCCGCAATCAGCTGCCGGGCACGGTCAGCGAGATCGCCGAGGGCGCCGCGATGGCGTCCGTGAAGGTGACCGTGGCGGGCGGCGAGCTGACGGCCGCGGTGACCAGGGACGCCGTCGACGATCTGGGCCTGCGCTCCGGCTCGTCGGTCGTGGCGCTCATCAAGGCGACGGAGGTGTCGCTGGCGGCGGGCTGAGGCCCCCTGTCACACGCCTCGCCCAGCCGCCGTCACGCTCCCCGCAGGGCGCCCAGCACCTCCGCGCAGATGGCGAGGGCCGTCTCCGCCGGGGTGCCCGCGCCCAGGTCGAGGCCGATCGGGCCGTGCACCCGGGTGAGCAGTTCGTCGCTCACCCCGGCCTCCCGGAGCGCGGCGGTGCGGCGGGCCTGGGTGCGGCGGGAGCCCAGCGCGCCGACGTAGGGCACGCCGGTGCCCAGCGCGTGGCGCAGGGCGGGGACATCGACGTCGGGCTCATGGCTGAGGACGATCAGACAGGCGGCGCCCGGCCGTTCGGCGATCAGTTTCCGCACGTCCTGCGCGGTGTGCGCCCCGCTCACCCGCCAGTCCAGCAGCGCGGCCTGCGCGGTGAGCAGTTCGGCCAGTTCACCGCCCCCGGCGATGATCAGATGCGGGACGGCCGGGCACGCCTCGATCAGCACCGGCCCGCCCTCGGCGGCGAACGTCTCCCGTCCGGCGCGACGGCGGTGCAGCAGCCGACGGGCCTGGCGGACGGCGTCGGGTGAGGGTCCGCCGCCACCTTCGTCGCCCTCGTCACCGTCGTATCCGTCGTAGCCGACGAGCGGGCCGGGTTCCCCCGCCGCGACCACCGTGCTATCGGCCCGGGTGCGTGTCCCGCTCAGCCGGGTGACGAGGGCGGCGTCCGCCCCCTCGGCCAGCAGCTGCCACCAGCGCGCGGGGACGGCGGTCAGCGGCTGGAGCAGCACCTCCGCCTGTCCGCCGCAGGTCAGCCGGGCCTCGGCGACCCGCTCGCCGTGCACCTCTACCGCGCACACGCGCGCGTCGCCGCCCTCGGCGAGCAGCGCGGTGGCCTCCTGGGCGAGCCGCGCGTCGCACGCGCCCCGGTAGAGCGCCCCGTACGGGATTCCCGCCGCGTCGATCAGGAGCGCGTCGGACGGGCGGCGGGGCCCGAAGCCCTGTTCGGTCAGCGGCCGGGCGAGCACCCCGGCCCGTCCCTCGGTGGCCCATCGCCGAGCGGTCTCGGCCAACTCGCGCATGTTCACGCCCCTTCTCGCCGTCCGGCGGGCAGTCTGGTGCCCTGGACTCTAGCGACCTGGGGATATCCCCCGTTTCGTTGACGAACTGGTCAAAGAGCGACAAATATCGCCGACCTATGGATTACCGATTCGCCCAGGTCACGCCCGGTCGGACCAAGATTCTCTGGACGACGTACAAAGCTTGAATAACTTCTTTTCTTGAACCCTTCGCGTCTGAGCGGATAGGTTGGGCGTCGTGACCGCAGCCCAGCCCCCGACACCCGCCGAGGAGCTGCGCGGAACCGGCCCCATGGGGAGGCCGTCCCGCGGCACCGGCATCGGGGGGGGGGGGGGGGGGGGCGGCGCCCCCCCCCCCCCCCGGGCCCGCCGCCCCCCCCCCCCCCCCGCCCCCGGCCGCCCCCCCCCCGGCCGGTCCGCCCTCGACCGTTCCGTCAGCAGTTCCTGAGCACCGATCAAGCAAGTTCGGAAGGATTCCCATGGCTGAGAACCCCGATGCGATCGTCACCGACCCGAAGGCGGAGGGCGCGGGCGGCTGCCCCGTCGCCCACGGTCGTGCCGCGCACCCCACCCAGGGCGGCGGCAACCGTCAGTGGTGGCCGGAGCGGCTCAATCTGAAGATCCTTGCCAAGAACCCGCCCGTGGCGAACCCGCTGGGCGAGGAGTTCGACTACGCGGCGGCGTTCCGGTCCCTGGACCTGGCGGCCGTGAAGCAGGACATCGCCGAGGTGCTGACGACGTCGCAGGACTGGTGGCCGGCCGACTTCGGCAACTACGGGCCGCTGATGATCCGGATGGCCTGGCACAGCGCCGGTACGTACCGGATCAGTGACGGCCGCGGTGGCGCGGGCGCCGGTCAGCAGCGGTTCGCGCCGCTGAACAGCTGGCCGGACAACGCCAGCCTGGACAAGGCCCGCCGTCTGCTGTGGCCGGTGAAGAAGAAGTACGGCCAGTCGCTGTCCTGGGCCGACCTGATGGTCCTGACCGGCAATGTCGCCCTGGAGACCATGGGCTTCGAGACGTTCGGCTTCGGCGGTGGCCGCGCGGACGTCTGGGAGGCCGAGGAGGACGTCTACTGGGGCCCCGAGACCACCTGGCTCGACGACCAGCGCTACACGGGCGACCGTGAGCTGGAGAACCCGCTCGGCGCGGTCCAGATGGGCCTCATCTACGTCAACCCGGAGGGCCCCAACGGCAACCCGGACCCGATCGCCGCCGCCCGTGACATCCGGGAGACGTTCCGCCGGATGGCGATGAACGACGAGGAGACCGTCGCCCTCATCGCCGGTGGCCACACCTTCGGCAAGACCCACGGCGCGGGTCCGGCGGACGCCGTCGGCGCCGACCCCGAGGCCGCCCCGATCGAGCAGCAGGGCCTGGGCTGGAAAAGCACCTACGGCACGGGCGTCGGCAAGGACGCGATCACCTCGGGCCTGGAGGTCACCTGGACCACCACGCCGACCCAGTGGAGCAACGGGTTCTTCAAGAACCTGTTCGAGTACGACTACGAGCTGACGCAGAGCCCGGCGGGCGCCAACCAGTGGGTCGCCAAGGACGCCCCGGAGATCGTCCCGGACGCGTTCGACGCGGACAAGAAGCACCGCCCGACGATGCTCACCACGGACCTCTCGCTCAAGTTCGACCCGATCTACGAGCCGATCTCCCGCCGGTTCTACGAGAACCCGGCCGAGTTCGCCGACGCCTTCGCGCGTGCCTGGTACAAGCTGACCCACCGTGACATGGGCCCGAAGTCGCTGTACCTCGGCCCGGAGGTCCCGGCGGAGACGCTGCTGTGGCAGGACCCGCTGCCCGCCGCCGAGGGCACGGCCCTCGACGCCGCCGATGTGACGGCGCTCAAGGCCAAGATCCTCGACTCGGGTCTCAGTGTCTCGCAGCTGGTCGGCGCCGCCTGGGCGTCCGCGGCCACCTTCCGTGGCAGCGACAAGCGCGGTGGCGCCAACGGTGCCCGGATCCGCCTGGAGCCGCAGCGCGGCTGGGAGGTCAACAACCCGGACGACCTGGCCCAGGTGCTGCGCGCCCTGGAGAGCGTCCAGGCCGAGTTCAACTCCGGCGCCAAGAAGGTCTCGCTGGCCGACCTGATCGTCCTCGGTGGCTCCGCGGCCGTGGAGAAGGCGGCCAAGGACGGCGGCGTCGAGGTCGAGGTGCCGTTCTCGCCGGGCCGGGTCGACGCGACCGAGGAGCACACGGACGCCGAGTCGTTCGCCGCGCTGGAGCCGGCGTACGACGGCTTCCGCAACTACCTCGGCAAGGGCAACCGGCTGCCGGCCGAGTACCTGCTGCTGGACCGCGCCAACCTGCTCACGCTGAGCGCGCCGGAGACGACCGTGCTGGTCGGCGGCCTGCGCGTGCTGGGCGCCAACCAGGGCGGCGCCCAGCTCGGTGTGCTCACCGAGACGCCGGGCACGCTGACGAACGACTTCTTCGTCAACCTGCTCGACCTGAACACCAGTTGGTCGTCCACGTCCGAGGACCAGACCACGTTCGAGGCGCGTGACGCCTCCGGCGCGGTCAAGTGGACCGGCACCCGTGCCGACCTGGTCTTCGGCTCCAACTCCGAGCTGCGCGCCCTCGCGGAGGTCTACGCGAGCGACGACGCGAAGGAGAAGTTCGTGACGGACTTCGTCGCGGCCTGGGCCAAGGTCATGGACCTGGACCGGTTCGACCTGCGCTGATCTTCGACCTGCGCTGATCGTTGCATCGCCCTTGTCCGGGCCGGCTCCGCGAGGGGCCGGCCCGGACGCCTTCGTCCCGGTGGGAACGGAGGGCGGGGCTCGGGAGTTCTCAGAGCGGAGACCGGCACGGGAGGGCATCAGACATGATCATTTTTGGTACCAAGGGGTATCTGTACCAGCTCGCGATCCTCACGCTGGTCTGCGGACGCTGCGGCAACCCGGCGGCCCACACCCTGCGCAAGCACGTCACGAAGTTCTCCCTCTTCTTCATCCCCTTGTTCCCGGTGTCGACGAAGTACACGACCCAGTGCACGTTCTGCGGGGCCGAGGAGCGGGTCACCAAGGAGGCCGCGGATCACCTGCTGACGCAGTCGGCGGCCGGTCAGGGCCCCCACATATCGGCTCAGCCGCAGCAGCAGTACCGCCCCTGACCTGCGGGCGGGGGTCCCCCGGTCCGAGGCGGGCCACCCCGGCTGCATCGAAGGATGCAGTGCCCTTTCCTCCATACGCAGGAAGAACGCGGCCCGGTCGCCGGGGACGCTGGTGTCATGTCCGAGAGCATGCGCGCGTCCCTGGCCGCACCGCCCGTCGGCGGGCCTCCCGGGGGCCGAATACCTCTCCTCGACGTCCTGAGAGGCGTGGCGATCCTCGGCACGCTGATGACCAACGTCTGGATCTTCGCCACGCCGGGCTCGGAGTGGGCGTTCCTCCAGGGTGTGCCGATGGCGGACCCGTTCGAGGAGCCCGCCGAGGCGCTGTTCCGGTTCCTCGCGGACGGCAAGTTCCTGGCGATGCTGACGGTCCTGTTCGGGGTCGGGCTGGCGATCCAGTACGACAGCGCGAAACGCCGGGGTACCGCGTGGCCGCGCGGCTACCGGCCCCGGGCGCTGTTCCTCCTCTTCGAGGGCACCGTGCACTTCGTCCTGGTCTTCGGCTTCGATGTGCTGATGGGCTACGCGCTCACCGCGCTGCTGGCGGCCCGGCTGCTGGTGCGGTCCGAGCGCGGGCGCCGGGTGATCATGTGGATGTCGGTGGGCCTGCATCTGGCCCTCATGACGCTGATCACCCTCGCGCTGCTGGCCGACCCGTCCGACGGCCCGCGTGGCGTGTCCGCCGGGACCGTCGATGTCTACGCGCACGGAAGCTGGCTCGACCAGATCACCTTCCGGCTGGAGAACGCGCTCGCGCTGCGCATGGAGCCGGTCATCTCCTTCGGTCTGCTGCTCTTCCTCTTCCTGCTGGGCGTACGGCTGTACCGGGCGGGCGCCTTCGCCGCGAGCGACCACGGACGTCTGCTGCGCTCGCGTCTGGCCCGCTGGGGCCTGGGCCTGGGCCTCCCCCTCAACGCGGCCGTCTCTCTGGGCGGCGGGGACCTCTTCTTCCTGGGCCGCTATGTGGCCGCGCCCCTGGTCGCCCTCGGCTACCTGGGCCTGATCGGCGTCCTGGTCGATCGCGCCCGGCTGCCGGGCGCCGCGACACGCGGCCTCAGCGCGGTCGGCCGTACGGCACTGACCTGCTACGTCCTCCAGAACGTACTGGCGATGCTGGCCTGTTACGGCATCGGGCTCGGCCTGGCGGAGACCTTCGCGGACAGCGGGCCGTGGTGGGTGATCGGCCTGTGGGCGGTGATCTGCGGTCTGCTCATCACCTTCGCCACGGTGTGGCTGCGCCGCTTCTCGCAGGGGCCGCTGGAGTCGGTGCAGCGGTGGGTGCTGCGGCGCTGAGGGGAGCGGACAGGGGGTTTGTCGAGGGTGCGTGCATGGCGTCACGGGGCAGGCGGGAATTGTCAGACACTCCCTGGGCCACGGGCTCGGTGAGGCCGCCCAGGAACTCGCGGTACTCCACGATGCGGCCCCGTGCGTCGACGCGGTGCAGGACCGTGGTGAGGAGGCCGGTGCAGGGCTTGCCGCGCAGGATCCCTTCGCCGCGGTTGCAGGACACGACCCAGGGGCCGTCGTGGAGGCGGAGGTTCTCGCCGGTCGTGGTGAGGCGGCTCGTCTCGAACATCGCGCGCCAGCGGTCCCGGTGTTCGACGGCCTCGGCGCCGGTCCAGCGGCCGGTGAGGGGCGGGGAGGGGAACTCGAAGACGACCTCATCGGCGTACAGGGCGATGTACTCGTCCCAGGCCCCGTCGGTCCAGGCCCTGCCGAACGCTTCGACGACGGCGTCCAGTTCTGCCTCGCGGTCCATGGCTGCTCTCCGTTGCTCGCGCGGGGCGGGGTCCCCGTACGTACCGACGAGGCTAGTCAGGGGGTGGGGGTGGGGAGCGCCGTGAAGGGGGTGGTGTCGGCACCAGGCATGGGCGTCATCAGAGTGCTGTGTCCGTGGCGCGGGCCGCGGTGCGCAGGGCGTCGGCGACCCGGGACACGGCGTCGTCCGGTGGGGTGGGCAGCCGGGCGAGGAGGAGCCGGCGCTGTTCCTGGGCGCCGCCGCGGACGGGACGGATGGCAACACCGTCGGGGGCGGCCGGGGCGAGGGAGGCGGGGACGGTCGTCAGTCCGCAGCCGGCGGCGACCAGGTGCAGCTTGGCCAGCCAGTCGCGGGCGGTGTGGGCGATGACGGGCCGTTCGTCGAGTCCGGGCCAGACCCCCATCAGCCGGTCCTCGCCGGCGGCGGGCCCGGCGATCCAGCGCTGTCCGCGCAGGTCGGCGATGTCGACGTAGGCACCGCGGGCCAGCGGATGGGACGCGGGCAGCGCGAGGCACAGGCTGCGCTCGGTGAGCGTCTCGGTCACCAGTGAGGGGGACTCGGCGTCCAGCGGGCGATACGGCGGGGTGGAGCTGAGCAGGGCGAGGTCGATGCCGCCGGAGCGCAGGGCGCGGACGAGTGCGGGGGTGCTGCCCTCGCGGGAGGTGACGGTGATCGCCGGGTGGGAGGCGCGCAGGGCGGTGAGGGCGCGGGGCAGCAGCACGGCCCCGGAGTTGGGCGGCCAGCCCACCCGTACGGTGCCGGCCCGGTCGGGCAGGCCGGACAGTTCCCGGGCGGTGCGGTCGATCTCGTCGAGCACGGTGGTGGCCCGGCGCAGCACCAGGTGCCCGGCGGGGGTCAGGCGCACGCCCTCGCGGCGCCGGTCGAGCAGCGTCGTCCCGGCGGCGCGCTCCAGGGAGGCCATCTGGCGGGAGACCGCGGACTGGGTGTAGCCGAGGGAGACCGCGGCGGCGGTGAAGGTGCCCTGCTCGGCGACCGCCCGGAAGACCCGGAGGGCGGTGAGGGAGACGTCCCGGAAGTCCATGACATTCACGCATATCACGTGTGCCGAAGTCTCGCTGGTGTCATGGATGGGGGGCTCCTACGGTGGTCGGTGTGACCGCTTTCCTGTCCGACCTGATCCAGCGTGCCGAACTCGGCTCCTTTCTGCGGGCCCGGCGGGAGGCGACCGATCCCCGGTCGGCCGGGTTCCGGCCGGGGCCCAGGCGCCGCACCCCCGGGCTGCGGCGCGAGGAACTCGCGCAGCTCTCCGGGCTGAGCGTCACCTGGTACACCTGGATCGAGCAGGGCCGTGACATCAGCGTCAGCCGGCAGGTCATCGAGAGCCTGGCCCGTGCCCTGCGGCTGGCGCCCGCGGAGCGTGCCCATCTCCTCACCCTGGCGGGCCTCGCCCTGCCGCCCGCCGCGCCGGGCTCCCGGACGGTCGACCCGCTGCTGCGCCGACTGGTCCAGGAGCTGCACCCCAGGCCCGCGTACGTGATGAACCCGTGGTGGGATCTGCTGACGTACAACGACGGTTACGCCGAACTGCTCGGCGGGCTGGACCGGCGGCCCGAGGGGGAGCGCAACGTCCTGTGGATCACCTTCGTCGAGTCGCGCGGCTCGGGGCTCTTCGTGGACTGGGCGGGCGAGGCACGGTCGCTGGTCGGCCAGTTCCGGGCGACGCCGGCGCGGTACCCGGACGATCCGCGCGGCACCGAGCTGCTGCATTCGCTTCAGCGGGCGTCCGGTGTCTTCCGTGAATGGTGGGACGCGCAGACGGTCAGCGGGTTCACTTCGTCCCGCAAGGAATTGCGGCACCCCCGGGACGGCCGGATCGACCTGGATTATCTAAGACTCGCCGATGCCCAGAACGAGCAGCAGTCCTTGATAATCTTTCTGCCGGGGAATTGACCGTTCCCGAGGTTTGACTGGCGTCCTACGAATTGCCAGGGGTCCTGCGAATCGACAGTGACCGGTCCCGCGAATTGAGGTGGGCCGTCCGTCACCCGGCCTGAAAACATTCGAAGACATTTCCGTCCCGGTCGCGCACGATGGTCCGGCGCCCGCCCGCCGCGTCCACCGGTCCGTCGATCACCGCGCCGCCCTCGGCGACAAAGGCGTCGACGGCCGCGGTGAGGTCGTTGACGTGCAGTGTGGCCTCGCGGTGGAACTTCTCCAGCGTCTCCGTGTCGCCCTCGATCAGCAGGATCGGGCCGACGACGGCCGGCCGCAGTCCGGGAAAGTCGAGCACGGGCGCGTCCGTGACGCCGGTGATCCGCTGGTAAAGGGGCAGCGCGTTCTTGATGTCGGTGACTTCGACACGCGCCGAGATCGATTCGATGAGGTTGCTCATGAATCTCACGGTAGAAATCCCCGTACCCACTTTCAATGCCTTGTCCGGGTGGCGGTACCACCAGCGTCATCGGCACCCGATCCAGAAATGACAAGCGTCTCGTTCTTGGCGCACTCTGGATTCCGGAAGCGGAATTGCGAAAGTATCGAGGAGGCACTCATGCCGAACGAACCGCGCGTCGCCCTGGTCACCGGAGCCACCCAGGGTCTCGGCCTGGCGCTGGTGAAGGCGCTCGCCCAGCGGCTGGAGGGCGCCGACGTCGTGTACGCGACGGGGCGCGACCAGGACCGGCTCCGCGAGGTCACGACCGCGCTCGACGGCACCGGCGCCCAGGTGCGGGCGGAGCACTTCGACGTGGCCGACCCCGAGCGCGCCGAGGAGCTGGCGGCCACGCTCGCCGACCGCCACGGCGGTGTCGACATCGTCTTCAACAACGCCGTCATGCGGGTTGGCCCCGGCGACGACCCACGGGCGGTCGTGGGCCCGTACACCGAGGTCAACAACTTCGGTACGACACGGGTGCTGCGGGCGTTCGCCCCCCGGCTGCGCAAGGGTGGCCGGCTGATCGTGGTCGCGAGCGCGCTGGGCACGCTCGCGTATCTCGCGCCGGTGCTGCACAGCCGGTTCGACGACCCGGCGACGCTGGACGACGTGGACCGCGAGGTCGCCGGGTGGCGGGACGCGGTGCGCGACGGCAGCGCGTTCAGCGGGCCCTGGCCGGCGTTCGTCAACATCCCGTCCAAGATCGGGCAGGTCGCGGCCGTACGGACACTGGCCCGGCGGCGGCGGGCGTCGGACCTGTCCCGCGATGTGCTCCTCGCCTCGGTGTGCCCCGGGATGATGAACACCCCCACCTCGCGGGAGTGGTGGGACGTCAGCGCCGCCCCGACCCCGGACGAGGCGGCCGTACCTCTGCTCGACCTGGTGCTGAAGCCGGTCCGCCCCGACCAGTACGGGGAGTTGCTGCGCGACGGCGAGGTACTGCCGTGGCACCCGGCCGCCGGCTGACGATCCACAGCGGCTTCCTCCACCGCCGAGGGGCCCGCTTGCCCATCCCGCGAGAAGAAGGACCCTCATGTCCCTCATGTCCCCCACCCTCGACCAACTGATCCGGTCCCACTCCCCGCTCATCGTCCCCAGCGTCCACGGCGGCATCTCGGCCCTCCTGATCCGCGAGGCCGGCTTCCAGGCGGCGTACGCGGGCAGTTACGCCACCGGCGCCACCAGGTACGGGCTGCCCGACATCGGATACATCGGCCTGGAGGACATGGCCGACCAGGTACGCCGGCTGGTCCCCCTCCTGGACGTGCCGGTCATCGTCGACGGCGAGGGCGGCTGGGGCAATCCGCTGCATGTCGCCCACGCCGTACGGGTCCTGGAGCGGGCCGGGGCCGCCGCCACGCACATCGAGGACCATGTCTTCGGCAAGCACCTCAAGGCGGACCCGGTGCTGGAGAGCGTCCGGGGGACGACCGACAAGATCAAGGCGGCCGTGGACGCCCGCGCGTCCGAGGACTTCCTGATCATCGGCCGCACCGACGCGTCCAAGCGCGGCACCGCCTCCGCCGACGGCCCGGCCGCGGCCGTCGAGCGGATGCTGGCCTATCAGGAGGCGGGCGCCGACGGCCTGTTCATCGCCGGGCGCCTGGACGAGCGGCACTGGCGGCTGCTCAGGTCCGAGGCCCGGGTGCCGGTCTACACCGTGGACCTCCCGGGCCGTACGGCGGCGGAGGTCGGGGCGTGGGGCGCGGACGTCGTGCTCTACCGGGCGCTGGGCCCGTTCGCGGCGGCGCAGGCCATGCGGCGCGCGTTCCGGACGCTGGCCCGGGAGGGGTCGACCACCACGATCGAGGCGGAGCTGGGCACCATGCCGGACTTCGACGAGTTCCTCGGCATCGCACAGGCCCGGGAGGAGGCCCGCCGATACGGACTCCTGGACTGCATCACCGCCCCCTCCCTCCCCCTGCCCTTTCCGCTCCTCGCGACAGACAGGCGGCGCCATGCCTCCCACCTGCTTCCACCACGCCCGGGTCATCACGGGCGACGGCCGTACCGTCGTCCAGGACGCGGGCATCCTCGTCGACGCCGACGGCCTGATCAGCGCGATCGGACCCCGTACGGCACTGCGGGTCCCGGCCGGCGCCCGCCGGGTCGATCTGGGCGGCCGGACCGTCATGCCGACGATCATCAATCCGCACGGTCACCTCGGCTATCTCCGCGACGCCACGGTGTCCAAGGACAACCACTCGCGCGCGAACGTCCTGGATCACCTGCACCGCCTGGCGTACTACGGCGTCAGCGTCTTCCAGCCCCTCGGCACCGACCGCGACGACGTGGAGATCACTCTGCGCGACACCCAGCGCTCCGGCCCGCCGGCCGACCCGGGGCTGCCGTCGCTGTTCACGGCCGGCACCGGCCTGGTCGCGCCCACGCCCGGCGAGATCAACGGCGGCCCCTACTTCGCGACGGACGTCGTGCACGAGGTGGCCGTCCCCGCCGGGGCCCGCGCCACCGTACGGGCCCTCGCCCGCAAGCGGCCGGACGCGATCAAGTTCTGGGTGGACGACCGCCGGGGCACCCGGAACAAGCCGGCCCCCGAGGTGTACGCGGCGATCATCGAGGAGGCCCACCGGCTCGGCTTTCTCGCCGTCGCGCGCATCTTCGAACTGGACGACGCCAAGGGCGTACTGCGCGCCGGGGTGGACGGCATCGCCCATATGGTCCGCTCCCCCGGCCCCGACGCCGAGCTGATCGAACTGCTCCAGGGCGACACCGTGTTCGCGTGCACGTCGATGGGCATCCAGCGCACGGCGTACGACGACAGCGGCTGGCTGGACGAGCCCGCGGTGGCCGAGACGGTGTCCGCCGCGGCTCGGGCGGAGGTCCGGGCCCGTATCGCCGCGCTCTCCCCGGCCGACGTGGCCGCCGCCGAGGCGTCGTACGCGGTCCTGGAGGAAGGGTTGCGGGCCTATGTCGCGGGCGGGGTGCGGGTGCTGCTGTCGGCGGACACGGGCGCGCGCACCCAGTTCTTCGGCATCGCCGAGCATCGGGAGGTGGAGTCCATGGTGCGGGCCGGGATGCCCGTCCTCCAGGCGATCCGCTCGGCGACGGAGCTGCCCGCCGAGGTGCTCGGCCTGCCCGACCGCGGCACCCTCGCCCCCGGCAAGCGGGCCGACCTGCTGGTCCTGGACGCCGACCCACGGGACGACATCGCCCACACCCGCGCGATCTCGGCGGTCTACTTCGCGGGCCGCGCGCTGGACCGGGCACGGCTGCGCGAACGCTGGACGGACGGGACGTAGACCGGACGGGATGTACAGCAGGCACAAACGCATGGGATGCACAGCGGGCGCAAACGCAGAAGAAGCCCTCACCGGCTCTCGCCGATGAGGGCTTCTCGCACCGTCGGGACGACAGGATTTGAACCTGCGACCCCTTGACCCCCAGTCAAGTGCGCTACCAAGCTGCGCCACGTCCCGGTGCCGTCTGACCTGGGGGTTTCCCTGGCCGAACGCGCACAGAAACCATACCGCACTCCGCCGGGTGGTCGCGCACCCGTTTCCTTGACCTGAACTTCGGTTGAGGTTGCACCATCGTCCGTATGACGATCACCGAACCGCGCGAGCGCTCCTTCGGCTACGACGACCTGCCCGCGCTGATGAGCCGGATGACCGGCGACGAGAAGCACGGACCGGCCGCGACCTCCACGCTGGACGTGCTGTGGGTGCTCTACGACCGGGTGCTGCGGGTGAGCCCCGAGCGCAGGGCCGATCCCGGGCGGGACCGGTTCCTGCTGTCCAAGGGGCACGGGCCGATGGCGTACTACGCGGTCCTGGCCGCCAAGGGGTTCGTGCCGGTCGAGTGGCTCTCCGGTTTCGGCTCCTACGACTCCCCGCTCGGACACCATCCCGACCGCACCCTGGTGCCCGGCGTGGAGATCGGCAGCGGTTCGCTGGGGCACGGGCTGCCGATCGCCGTGGGCACGGCGCTGGGGCTGCGCGCCCAGGGGCTCCCCGGCCCGGCGGTGTGGACGCTGACCGGGGACGCCGAGCTGGACGAGGGCAGCAATCACGAGGCCATCGCGTACGCCGGTCCGGCCGGCCTGGAGCGGCTGCACACGGTCGTGGTCGACAACTCCTCCGCCACCTACGCCCGGCCCGGCGGGATCGCCGCCCGCTTCGAGGCCGCGGGCTGGTCCGCCCGCACGGTCGACGGCCGTGATCACCGGGCGCTGTACGACGCCTTCACCGCACCGCACCCCGGCCGCCCGCACGTCGTCGTGGCCCGCGTCGAAGCCAGGTAGTTCCCGTCCGTCCGAGACCTCCCCCACCACTACCCCACAGCTACCCCACAGCTACGAAAGGCACCTACCCACCATGGACACCATGCGTGACCGTTTCGCCCCGACCATGGCGCGGCTGCTCGACGAGGATCCGCGGGTCGCGGTGGTCCTCGCCGAGATCGGCGTGGCCGCGTTCGACGAGGTGACGTCGCGGCATCCGGACCGGGTGATCAACGTCGGGATCCGAGAGCAGTTGCTCATCGGTGCCGGGGCCGGGCTGGCGCTGACCGGGCTGCGGCCGGTGATCCACACCTTCGCCAGCTTCCTCGTGGAGCGGCCCTTCGAACAGGTCAAGCTGGATCTCGGTCATCAGGACGTGGGCGCGGTGCTGGTGAGCGCCGCCGCGTCCTTCGACTGGCCCGCGGGCGGCTACACCCATATGGCGCCCGGCGATGTCGCCGTCCTGGACACGCTCGACGGCTGGACCGTCCATGTGCCGGGGCACCCGGACGAGGCCGAGACCCTGCTCCGGCACGCCGTCGCCGCGGGCGACGACAAGGTGTACGTCCGGCTGTCGGACCAGTCGAACGCGGAGCCGCTCCCGGTCGACGGCGCCGGATTCCACACCGTCCGCGAGGGCCGCTCCGGCGTGGTCGTCGCCGTCGGGCCGACCCTGGACGCCGTGCTCACCGCGACCGAGGGCCTCGATGTCACGGTCCTGTACGCCACGACCGTACGGCCCTTCGACTCGGCCGCCCTGCGGGCCGCCACCGAGGGTGCCGGAACCGATGTCGTCCTGGTCGAGCCCTACCTCGCGGGCACCTCCACCGCCGTCGCCAACGACGCCCTCACCGATGTCCCGCACCGTGTCCTCGGCCTCGGCGTGGGCCGCCGGGAGCTGCGCCGCTACGGCACCGCCGAGGAGCATGTCGCCGCGCACGGGCTGGACGCCGGGTCGCTGCGGGAGCGGATCAGCGGGTTCCTGGCGGGGGCGCGGGTGGCGGTCACCTTGTGACCCCTCCCGAGCAGGGAGCCGTCAGCTCGGCTGCCGGTCGCGCTCCTCCCGTATCGCCGGGGCGCCCGCGCCCACCGGTGGGGCGTCCACCCGTACCAGATTGCGGACCGCCGGTATCGCGAGCAGGGCGATGACGACGACGACGCTGGTCACGGCGGCGACCATGAGGACGCCTCCGGCGCCCAGACCGGCGGCGGCCGGACCGGCGAGGGCCTGGCCGACCGGCATCATGGCGAGGGAGCCCGCCACGTCGTAGGCATGGATCCGGTTGAGGACGTCCGGCTGGACCTGGGTCTGGACGCTGGTCGCCCACATCACGCTCCAGAACGCCATCCCGGCCCCGGCCACCGCCGCGCCCGCCGCCATCGCGGGGATACCCATGCCGAGCCCGACCGTCGCCGGGAACCCGGCGAAGCCGAGCAGGCTGATCGCGCCCGCGCGCAGCATCCGGCGCGGCCGGATCCGCAGGGCGAGCAGTCCGCCGACGACGGTTCCGGCCCCGAGCGCGGAGTTGACCAGGCCGTACGCCCCGGCGCCGTGCTCGCCCACGACCTCGGTCGCCACCAGCGGGGTGGTCGGGCCCCAGACGGCGATCATGTACAGGCACCAGACGAGGATCACGGCCCAGAGCCAGGTGCGGGAGCGGAACTCCCGCCAGCCCTCGACCAGATCGGCCCGGAAGGTGCTCTTCGCCCGGCCGTGCGCCGTGTGGCGCGTGCCGTACGCCGGTTTCGGCAGCCGCAGGAGCAGCAGGCACAGCGCGCTGATCGCGTAGGTGGCCGCGTGGGCGACGAACACCCCGCCGGGGTCGGTGAGTCCGACCAGGACACCCGCGGCGGCGGGTCCGGCGAGCTGGGCCGCGGACTCGGCGATGCGTATCGCGCCGTTGGCGCCCTGGACATCGCCGGCCAGCCGGGGGACCGTGCTGGCCACGCCGGGCTGGAAGACGGCGCCCGCCACGCCGTTGACCACGCCGATCGCGCAGATCTCCCAGAGCACCACATGCCCGGAGAAGAACAGCACGGCCGTCAGGGCCTGGGTGACCAGGCGCACCAGGTCGGCGCCGATCATCAGCCCCCGGGTGCCGAACCGGTCGGCGATCACCCCGCCGAAGACGACGAGCGCGGCGAAGGAGGCGGCCGTCGACGCCATCGCGAGGCCCACCGCGCCCGCCCCGTACCCGTGCTGGAGCAGTCCGGCGGCCAGGGCCACCGGCAGCATGGTGTCGCCGAGCCGGGCGACCGCGCGGGCGACGAAGAACAGGCCGAAGTCCCGTGACCAGACCGGGGGCGTCTTCCCCTCCCGCGCCCCGGCACCCGCCCCCATGAGGCTTCCCGCTCCTGTCCCCATCCCCGCTCCCGCTGGACCGTCCCCCGTCGACGGCGTCGACCTCCCGGACATCGCGCGCACACCCCTCCCCGGCTGATCCGCCGATCCCCACCACTGGTCTCCGGATGATGCCACGGGGCACTGACAACGCCCCGGCGCGTCACGTCCCGGCGGGCGTCCCCAACCGCGGGTGGGCGTCCAGGAGTCGGGTCGGGGCGGCCTGGCGCCAGGAGTCGGCGAGGATGTCCGTCAGCTCGTCCTCGCCCTCCAGCGCGGCCAGCCGGACCCGCACCCAGGCGAACTGCGCCTCGTGCCCGGCGATCCAGAACTTCTCCGGTTCGGCGAGGACCAGTTCGTCGCGCTCCTCCTTGGGGCAGCGCACGGCGATGGAGGTCTCGTCCTCGGGCAGCGTGGCGAACATCTTGCCCGCGACCCGGAAGGTGGGCATGCTCCAGGCGATCTTCTCCGTCGTCTCCGGCAGCGACAGGGCGATTCGGCGTACGGTTTCGGCATCCGGCATGACAGGCACGGTAACCGCTGCCACTGACAATGGCCCGATGCGCCGGGGTGTCCCGTGACGGGACGGCTCAGGGGTGCGCGTGCGGGCCCAGCCGCTTGTAGTAGATCGACGTCGGCCGTGGCACGCCCTGGGGGTCGGCCGCGTAGTCGGGGATCGCGCCGATCCGGGTCCAGCCCGCCGAGCCGTACAGCCGCTCGGCCCCGCTGTCCGTCTCGGTGTCCAGGTGCAGCAGCGTGACGCCGGACGCGGCGGCGGCCTCCTCGGCGGTGGTCAGGAGCCGGCGGCCGAGGCCCCGCCCGCGTGCGTCGCGGTGGACCATCAGCTTGACCAGTTCGGCGCGGTGACGGCTGTTGGGCTTGCCGGGGAAGGCGAGACTCACGGTACCGACGACCCGGCCCGCCGCCCGGGCCACTTCCCGGGCCACCTGGTCATCCGTCTCCCGGCCCAGCACCCGATCCGCCCCCGCGTCCCCGTCTCGCTCTCCCTCTGGCTCTCCCTCTGCGCCCGTCTCCGTCGCGACCCACACCGCCCGCCGCCCCTCGGCCACCCCCGCCGCCCACTCCCCCCACCACGCGAGCGCCTCCGCCCGTTCGAGGGGGGCGAGGAAGCCGACCGACGCGCCGTCGCCGACCGTGTCGACCAGCAGGTCCGCCAAGTCGTCCGCCAGGGAGCCGAGCCGGGCGGCGTCCACGCGCGTGATCCTCATGGCAGCACCACCGCCAGCACATACCGCGCGTCCCCCGGCCCCGGGCACCGGAACCGCGTCGCCCCCCACACCCGCAGCCGCAGACAGTCCCCCGCCTCCAGCAGATACCCGGCGTCCTCCGCCGTGATCTCCACCCTGCCCTCCAGGAGCCAGATGTGCTGTTCCAGGCCGGGCACGGGCGGCCGGTCATAGGCGATGTCGGCGCCGGGCGTCAGCCGTCCCTCGACCAGTTCACCGCGCAGCCCCGGATGCGGCGGCGACACGGACCGGCGTACGAAACCGGACGCGCGGTCCTCCCACACGGGCTGGTCGGCGGCGCGCAGCAGCGGCGCGGGGGCGGCGGCCTCCACCTCGCCGAGCAGCCGGGACATGGTCCGGCCGTAGACATGGCAGAGGCGGTTGAGGGTGGCGGCGGTGGGGCTGATCTCGGCACGTTCGGCGCGGGAGAGGGTGGAGCGGCTCACTCCGGTGCGCTCGGCGAGGTCGTCCAGCGACCAGCCGCGCTCGGCGCGGAGTTCGGCGAGACGGGTGGCCAGCCGGGCGTCCACGGGATCGTCGTCTCTCATATGTCGCCCCCTACATTGCCTCTCACATTCGGGATGATATCCCAGATGTGAGACAGAGGGAGACGGTCATACGAGGCGACCGGACAGCCGCGCGCTCACACCGGCGCCGCCTCCCCCAGTGCCGCCAGGACCGGGCGGATCAGCGGGTGTTCCTCGGCGCCACGGCGTACGGCGGCGAAGACCCGGCGGGTCGGGGCGACCCCGTCGACCGGGCGGACGACCACGCCGGTGAGGTCCATGCCGTGCAGCGCGGAGCGCGGTACGAGGGCGACGCCGAGCCCGGCGGAGGCGAGGGCGACGACCGCGCGGAAGTCGTCGGAGGAGTGTTCAAGGCGGGGCTGGAAGCCCGCGTTCTCGCAGGCGAGGACGACCACGTCATGGCAGGGATTTCCGGGGTAGGGGCCGATCCACGGGTCCTTGGCCAGCTCGGCCAGCGGCACCACCGCCGCGTCGGCGAGCCGGTGGGCGATGGGCACGACCGCGTCGAACGGCTCGGCGTACAGCGGCACCGGGGACAGCCGGGGGTCGTCGGCGGGCGGCGCTCCCCGGTACTCGACGGCCACGGCGACATCGATCTGCCGGTCGAGGACCATCGCGAGGCTGGCGTCGCCCTCGGCGTCCCGGACCCGGATGCGGATGCCGGGCGCGGTCGCGGCGAGCCTCGCCACGGCCGGGGCGACGACGAGGGCGATGCCGGTGGCGAAGGAGGCGACGGTGACCGTGCCGGCCGCGCCGGAGCTGTAGGCGGCCAGCTCCGCCTCGGCCCGCTCCAACTGGGCGAGCACGGCGTGGGTGTGGCCCAGCAGGATCTCGCCGGCCGGGGTGAGCCGTACGCCCTTGGCGCCGCGCTCCACCAAGCGGTGGCCGGTCTCCTGCTCCAGGGCGGTGAGCTGCTGGGAGACGGCCGAGGGGGTGAGGTAGAGCGCGGCGGCTGCCGCGGTGACCGTGCGGTGGTCGGCCACCGCGCGCAGGATGTGGAGCCGCCGTGCCTCGATCATGGGCCCATTGTCGTCCCAGGGCGTCGGCCCTGGTCAGACGGCCAGTTCCGCGCGGGCCGCGACGAACGCGTCCACGGCCCGGTGCACGTCCTGCGGGGAGTGCGCGGCGGACAGCTGGACCCGGATACGGGCCTGGCCCTGGGGGACGACGGGGTAGGAGAAGCCGACGACGTACACCCCGCGTTCCAGCAGCAGTTCGGCCATCCGGCCCGCCTCGGCCGCGTCGCCGATCATGACGGGCGCGATGGGGTGGTCGCCGGGGAGGATGTCGAAGCCCTCCTCGGTCATCCGGGCGCGGAACAGCGCGGTGTTCGCCCTGAGCCGCTCCCGCAGGTCCCCCGCCGACTCCAGCAGGTCGAGGACCTTGAGGGAGGCGGCGGCGATCACCGGGGCGAGGGTGTTGGAGAAGAGGTACGGGCGCGAGCGCTGGCGCAGCAGGGCGACGATCTCGGCGCGGGCGGCGACATAGCCGCCGGAGGCGCCGCCGAGGGCCTTGCCGAGGGTGCCGGTGATGATGTCGACGCGGTCCATGACGCCGTGCAGTTCGGGGGTGCCGCGTCCGCCGGGGCCGACGAAGCCGACGGCGTGCGAGTCGTCGACCATGACCATGGCGTCGTGGCGGTCGGCGAGGTCGCAGATCTCGGCGAGGGGGGCGACGTACCCGTCCATGGAGAAGACGCCGTCGGTGACGATGAGCCTGCGGCGGGCGTCGGAGGCGTCCTTGAGCTGCTGCTCCAGGTCGGCGAGGTCGCGGTTGGCGTAGCGCAGGCGGCGGGCCTTGGACAGCCGGACGCCGTCGATGATGGAGGCGTGGTTGAGGGCGTCGGAGATCACCGCGTCCTCGGGGCCGAGCAGCGTCTCGAAGACTCCGCCGTTGGCGTCGAAGCAGGAGGAGTACAGGATCGTGTCCTCCTGGCCGAGGAACGCCGACAGCCGGGCCTCCAACTCCTTGTGCACCTCCTGCGTACCGCAGATGAAGCGGACGGAGGCCATGCCGTAGCCCCAGCGGTCCAGCGCCTGGTGGGCGGCGGCGAGCACCTCGGGGTGGTCGGCGAGCCCGAGGTAGTTGTTGGCGCAGAAGTTGAGGACGTCGCCGGGGCGCCCGCCCGCGCTCACCGTGACGGTCGCGGACTGCGGACCGGCAAGGACCCGCTCGGGCTTGTGCAGCCCGGCGGCCCGGATGTCGTCGAGGGTGGCGCGCAGATCGTCGCGCACGGATTCGAACATCGTGGAAGCTCCTCAGGGATGACGCGGTCAGGTGGATACGGGGTGACGCCTGAATACGGGGTGATGCCTGGACACGGGGTGACGCCTGGACACGGGGTGATGCCTGGACCGGTGGCGACGCCGGGACACGTGGCGACGCCGGGACACGTGGCGACGCCTGGAGGTGTCGTAGCGCCTGGACGTGTGGTGACGCCAGTGCCCGCTTACGTGGTCCAGTCCAGGATGACCTTGCCGCCCGTGCCACCGGCGGCATCCTCGAAGGCCGTCTCGAAGTCGCGGTAGCCGTAGCGGCCGGTGATCACGGGGGCGAGGTCGAGGCCGCCTTCGAGCAGCACCGACATGGCGTACCAGGTCTCGAACATCTCGCGGCCGTAGATGCCCTTGATCGTGATCATCGAGGTGACGATCCGGGCCCAGTCGACGGGGAACTCCTCGGCGGGCAGCCCCAGCATGGCGATCCGGCCGCCGTGGGTCAGATTGCCGATGATGTCGCGCAGCGCCTCGGGGCGGCCGGACATCTCCAGGCCGACGTCGAAGCCCTCGCGCAGTCCGAGGGTGCGCTGGCCGTCGGCGACGGTCTCGGCGGAGACGTTCAGCGCGAGGCTCACCCCGATCTTCCGGGCCAGCTCCAGGCGCTCCTCGCTGACGTCGGTGATCATGACGTGCCGGGCGCCCGCGTGCCGGGCGACGGCGGCGGCCATCAGGCCGATCGGCCCGGCGCCGGTGATCAGCACGTCCTCCCCGACCAGCGGGAACGACAGCGCGGTGTGCACGGCGTTGCCGAACGGGTCGAAGATCGCGGCGATGTCGAGGTCGACGGGGACCCGGTGCACCCACACATTGCCCGCGGGCAGGGCGACGTACTCGGCGAAGGCGCCGTCGCGACCGACGCCCAGTCCGACGGTGGCCCGGCACAGATGACGCCGCCCGGCCAGGCAGTTACGGCATTTGCCGCACACCAGATGGCCCTCGCCGCTCACCCGGTCGCCCACGTCGATGTCGGTGACGTCCCGGCCGGTGGCGACGACCTCGCCGACGAACTCGTGTCCGACGACCAGCGGGGTACGGATCGTCTGCCGGGCCCAGCCGTCCCAGGACCGGATGTGCAGATCGGTGCCGCAGATGCCGGTGCGCAGCACCTTGATGAGGACATCGCCGGGCCCGACGGCCGGCTCGGGCACGTCGGCGAGCCACAGACCGGGCTCCGCCTTCTCCTTGACCAGCGCCTTCACGCTACGGCTCCAGGGGTTCGGGTACCGGGCGCGGGCATGCCGAAGCGGCCCGGACCGGGGAGGGAGGGTGGATTCCGGTAGCAATCTGCCCCATGGGAGCGCCCCGGTCCATCGAGGATTTCTTAAGCGGCACCCCAGCTTTGCTACAGGCCCGTGGACAGGGAGGCCGCGGCGACGCGCCTGGCCCTGCCCCACGTACACCCGAGGCGGCGGCCCCGATACGTCACCCGGCGCAGTCCCGGGTGCGCCGCCCCGGGCCGGCTGGGAGGCTCGGCGTCCGGCGGCGGGACGGATTCCGCCCGACATGAAAGAGCCCCCTATGCGTGAGTTTCTGGTCCAGATCACCACCAAGGTGCCCGACGGCACCCCGCGCGAGGAGGTCGCCGTGCTCCGTGCCGCCGAGACGGAACGCTCGGCGGAACTGGCCGCCTCCGGCCATCTGTGGCGGCTGTGGCGCCCCGAGGGCGAGCGCCGCAGCATCGGCATCTGGTGCGCCGACGACGAAGCGGACCTGCACGCGCGCGTGCTGGACACGCTCCCGCTGCGGCCCTGGATGACCGTCTCCGTCACCCCCCTCGAACCGCACCCGAGCGACCCGGGCCACGCGGGGAAGTGACCGATGAGATCCACGACATGCGCGTAGAGAGCCCCGCGACTGCCGTACGACGGCCAGAATCGAGGGACGTCACCGGCCGCCGCGGTCGGTGACCCACTCGGCCGACCGACCAGGAGCCGCCCATGAACACCGCCCGGGACCTCGCGATCGTCGCCCTGGACTCGGCGCCCGAACGCCCGCTGGAGCAGGGCGATCTGTCGCTGGCGCTGGCCGGGGCCGAACTGCTCGACCTCGCCGACGCGGGCGCGCTCTCTCTGGACGGCGACGACATCGTCCCCGGCACGGCGTCCCGCACGGGTGACCGTCTGCTGGACGGAGCCGCCGGGCTGCTGGTGCGGGAGCGGCCGTACGAGTCGGTCGAGGACTGGCTGTGGCGACGGGGGCGGGAACTGGCCGCCGCCTACACGGCCGACCTGGAGAAGGACGGGCTCACGGCCCGTCCGCGCGGGCGCCGGATTCCGCTCAGGGCCACCCGCGCGGAGCTGGTGGACTCACCGGAGCGTGGTCGGGCCCGCGAGCGGCTCGCCTCCGGCGATCCCGTACTCACCGCGCTCGCCGCTGCCGCCGGGGTCGGCGAGTTCGGGGAGGCGGGGGAGTTCGGCGGGGACGTGGATGCGGACCCGTCCGAGGATGCCGGGAAGGCGACCGCCAAATCTCTCACCGACGAATCCTTCACCGATGAGTCCCTCACTGCCGTTCTCGCCGCCGTCGGGGGTGCGGTGATGGAGCTGGAGGCCGTACGCCAGCGCCGGGCCATCGAGGACGCGGCGTTCGACAATGTGTGGCGCGGGTGGTGAGCCGTTGAGGACGGGGCGGGAGCGGGCAGAGACCGGGCGGGCTGAGTGACCCGCCATCAAGGCACGCCGTACCCCCAGGCCCCCCGCCCCTCCCGCCCGCCCCCTCACAACGCCGGGAATCCGTCCGCCTCCCGGCGTTCCAGGCGGGCGGCGAGTTCCGCGGCGGCTGCCTTGATGGTCTCCAGGCCCGGCCGTCCCCAGGGGCGGGGCGTGACGTCGGAGACGGACACGGTGCCCAGCACCATGCCCAGGGTGTCGATCATCGGCGCGCCCAGATAGGAGCGGACGCCGAACTCGTCGACGACCGGATTGCCCGCGAACCGCGGATAGTCGCGGACGTCGTCGAGTGCCAGCGCCCGGCGCCGCGCCACCACGTGGGTGCAGAAGCCGTGCTCGCGCGGCAGGAAGCGGCCGATCTCGGGCCGGGTGCCGTCCTCCCGGACCACCGGCACCGGGTCCGCCATGTGCAGCCCGGCGAAGAACTGCCCGTTCCCGGCCAGGAAGTTGACCATCGCGTACGGCGCCCCGGTGTGCTCGGCGAGGCGGGTCGCGAAGGCGTCGAGGGCGGGTTCGGGGCGTTCCCCGAGGCCCAGCCCGCGCAGTCGGCGGACGCGGGCGGGTGCGTCCTTGTCCTCGGGCGTGAGCAGCAGACGACCGGCCGGGCGGGGCGGGTCGTAGCTCATCGTCCGCCTCCCTCGCTGTGGGCGCTTGGCATGTGCGGCTCCGATGGGTGGGGTGGTACGGGCGGCGGGGCCGTCACCGGTGCGCGCCATGGCTCGGCGTGGGGTCCGGGGAGTGGGCGATCAGATGACGGACGAGGGTGAGCAGGGTCTGGACCCCGGACGCGGAGATCCGGGCGTCACAGCGCACGACGGGGATTCGCGGGTCCAGGTCGAGCGCGGCGCGCACCTCCTCGGGGTCGTAGCGGTGGCCACCGTCGAACTCGTTGACGGCGACGATGAATCCGAGGCCGCGCTCCTCGAAGAAGTCGACGGCGGCGAAGCACTCGGCGAGCCGCCGGGTGTCGACCATGACGACCGCGCCGAGGGCGCCCTCGGACAGCTCGTCCCACATGAACCAGAACCGTTCCTGTCCGGGGGTGCCGAACAGATACAGCACATGGTCGGGATCGAGGGTGATCCGGCCGAAGTCCATGGCGACGGTCGTCTCGACCTTGTTCTCGACGCCGTCGAGACTGTCGGTCTCCTCGCTGACGGCGGTGAGCAGTTCCTCGGTGCTGAGCGGCGCGATCTCGCTGACCGCGCCGACGAAGGTGGTCTTGCCGACGCCGAAGCCGCCGGCGACCAGGATCTTCAGCGCGGTCGGGAACGGATCCGAGTCGCCCCCTTCGTCGTCGTCCGCCCGGCCACCGTGACGGTGGTCGTCGTGGCGGCGGTGGTCGTGACCTTGGTCGGCACGGTCGAGATGACCGCGGTCGTCGTGGCGGTGGTCGTGGTGACCGCGGTCGGTCACGGAGTCGTACCCGTGCGGTGCGAGGTCATGGCGGGCCGCGCCGGTGGCGGGGTCAGAGCTGTCGTCGTAGTCCATCGAGCACTGCCTCCAGAAGGGCCCGGTCTGTGGGGTTGTGGTGGAACACGGGGGGCTTGGTGGTGAGCGCCCCGCAGTCGAGGAGGTCGGACAGCAGCACCTTGGTGACCACCGCCGGCAGCTTCAGTTGGGCTGCCACCTCGGCGACCGAGACAGGTGCCCGGCACAGGTGGAGCACCTGGGCCTGTTCCGGGCCGAGATAGCCGAGGGGGGTCGCCCCGGTGGCCATCAGCTGCGACATCAGATCCAGTGCGACGGAGGGGCGGGTGCGGCCGTTGCTGACGGTGAACGGCCGCACCAGCCGCCCCGCCGCGTCGTCGAGCCAGGGCCCGTCGCCGGCCGCCGCCACGCTCAAGACCTCATCGCCGTGGGTTCGACGGCGTGCTGCCGGGGCGCGGTCACCAGATAGGGGCGGACGCTCTTGACGAGCATGGCCATCTCGTAGCCGAGCACCGCCGCGTCGGCCTCGCGGCCGGCCATGACGGCGAGACAGGTGCCGGAGCCGGCCTTGGTGACGAACAGCAGATTCGCGTCGAGTTCCACGACGACCTGCCGTACGTCGCCGCCGTCGCCGAAGCGGACGCCGGCGCTGCGGCCGAGGGAGTACAGCCCGGAGGCCAGGGCGGCCATGTGGTCGGCGCTGTCGTGGTCGAGGCCGTGGACGGATTTGACGAGTCCGTCGCTGGAGAGGAGAACCGCGCTGCTGGTGTGCGGTACGCGCTGCACGAGGCCGCTCATCAGCCAGTCGAGATCGGATACCTGGCTGGTCTGCGCATCGCTCGCCATGGTGGATCGACTCCTTGGGGTACGAAGGTCTGCGGGAGCGGTGGGGGCGGGGGTGAAACGGGTGGTGCGGGGGGGTACGGGTGGTACTCATCCGGCGGGAGCGCTCCCGTCCTGCCGGAGGGGGTGGTCGTGGGCCGGGTCGCGGGGGGTGGGGGTCATGGACAGCGGGGCCGGCGGGGTCGGGCCGGTGTGGGGCGCGGTACCACGGGACGGCAGCGGCGCCACCGGGGGCAGCGGGGCCGGGGGCGTGGCCCTCGGGTCCTGTGGGTGGAGCGGCCCGTCGGGGTCCGGTCCGCCGCCCTGCTGGGCCTCGGCGAGGGTGACCCCGCGCTGGTAGGCGGCCATCAGGCCGGGGTCGTGCCCGGCGGTGGACTCGGGCTCCTCGCGCGGGCCGGGACGTTCGCGCAGCTGGGGTACGAGGTGCTGCTGGGCCCGGCGCCGGGGCAGCTGGGGCTTGCCCTGGGTGCCGCGCACGGCTCCGGCGCGCGGGGTGAGGGGCCTGGTCGCGTGCGACTCGATCAGCGACCGCTCGTCGGGCCGGATCCCGGGGACGGCCTCGGCCGGGGTGGACCGTGCCGCCCGGGCCTCACGCACGGGCAGCGGAGCGACGGCCCCGTCCCGGGCGACCTCCCGGGCGACCGGAACACTCCCGGTGCCGTACGCACCCGTCTCGTGGGCGACCGGCCCGCTCCCCGTCCCGTACGCCGCCGGAACACCCCCCGTGTCGTACGGGGCCGGAACACCGCCCGTCGCGTACGACACCGGCATGCCCCCGGTGTCGTACGCGACGGGCATGCCTCCCGTGTCGTACGCGCCGGTGTGTCCGGCGTGCGGATGGGCCTGGGCGGGCTGCTGGGGCGGGCCCGCGCCGTCGTGGGTCAGGGCGGGCTGCCCGGCGGTGGGCGCGGCGCCGAGCAGGGCCTGGGGTACGACCAGGACGGCCTGGACACCCCCGTAGATATTGGTCTGGAGCCGTACCGTGATGCCGTGCCGCCGGGCCAGTTGGGAGACGACGAACAGGCCGATGCGGCCGTCGGCCAGCAGGCTGGCGACATTGACCTGGTCGGGGTCGGCCAGCAGGGCGTTCATCTTCTGCTGTTCCTCGACGGGCATGCCGAGGCCCCGGTCCTCGACCTCGACGGCGAGCCCGGACGTGACGAGGCCGGCACGCAGCAGGACCTGGGTGTGCGGGGCGGAGAACACCGTGGCGTTCTCGACGAGTTCGGCGAGCAGATGGATGACATCGGCGACGGCGTGGCCGCGCAGGGTGCCCTCGACGGGGGGCACCAGTTTGACCCGGGAGTACTGCTCGACCTCGGCGATGGCGGAGCGCAGCACCTCGGTCATGGGGACCGGGTTGCTCCACTGACGGCGGGAGACGGCGCCGCCGAGGACGGCGAGGTTCTCGGCGTGGCGGCGGATCCGGGTGGCGAGGTGGTCGACGTGGAAGAGGCCCTTGAGGAGTTCGGGGTCCTCCAGTTCGTTCTCCAGGTCGTCGAGGATCGCGATCTCGCGGTGCACCAGGGACTGGAGGCGGCGGGCGAGATTGACGAAGACCTCCAGCTTCTGTTCGCTGCCGGTCCGGCTGGAGAGCTGGGCTGCCTGGAGGACACAGGCGACGGCGCTGTCGTGGGTGCTCGCGAGATCGGCGGCGAGCAGTTCGAAGTCGTCGGCGTCGGCGGGCGGGGTGCCGCGGGTCCTGCGGCGGGGCGGCTGCTCGCCGCGGCGCAGCGCCTCGACCAGGGCGCGCAGTTCGGCTTCGCGCCGGGTGCTGCCGCGGCGCAGCACGTCGACGCGGTCGTGGACGGACCGGGCGGCCCGGCGGGCGGCGACAGCGGCGACCGCGACGGCGGCGAAGGTCACCGAGAGCGCGGCGGCGAGCACGGCCAGCAGGGTGGGGCCCAGCGGTGCGGCGGTGGCTCGGACGGTGAAGATGACGGCGGCGCCGGCGCCGAGGGCGACCGCGACGGGGGGCAGCACGGCCAGGCGCATCAGTTGCGGCTGTATGTGGGCCTCGGGCAGCGAGGGCGTGGTGCGGGCGACCGGCCGTCCGTGCCGGCCGCCTTCGCGGCGGTCTGCGCGTGCGGCCGGTGCGCGGAGGTGTGACATCGGTTCCCTCGTACTGGTCCGTCTGGTGGCGGACACTCACAGTAGTCGCCGATGTGTCCTGCGTGGTGGGCAGTTGACGAACTCCCCCGCAGACCATCCCGCTCTGGTATGAGGCATCGCACGGAAGATCGATAGGTCGGCCGGAGAGTGGGAGAAGAGTCGCCATCGGGCGATCAATGCTGGTCAATCGTGGTCATGAAACGACGGCGGGGGGCGCGGGGGTGCGGGACCCCCCCCCCCCCCCCCCGGGCGGTTTTGTATGGTTGACACAAGGGGAGTAATGGTTGTTGTGGAGAG